>CAJWWA010000118.1 GCA_913048495.1 uncultured Halieaceae bacterium | reverse complement strand
AATGTGTAACCTATGTGCCCGGAATCAGCTGTAACCTATGTGCCGGGAACCACACCCGAGAGGACCACGCGTCATGCTGCGACCGCGCCACCTGCTTCTGCCGCTCCTTTTGTGCCTCGGCGCCTGCGCGCCCGCCAGCTATGACCTGCCGCCGCTCGCCGGCGGCGCTGGCCGGCTGCCGGGCAAAGTGGTCTGGCACGACCTGATCAGCGACACGCCCGCGGAGACCGCGCGCTTCTACGGCGAACTCTTCGGCTGGACCTTCGAGCCGGTTCCCGGGGTCAACTACACCCTCATCCGCCACGACGGGCGGGCCATCGGCGGCCTGGTGGACCAGGGCCGGCTGCCGGTGGACGAGGACATCTCGCAGTGGGTGGCACTGCTGGCCGTCGACGACATCGAGGGCGCCGCCGCTGCCGTCGGGCCGTCCGGCGGGCGCCTGCTCACCACGCCCACCTCCCTCGGCCGTCGCGGGCGCGTGGCCGTGGCCGCAGACCCGGAAGGCGCCATCTTTGCCCTGCTGGAAACCGTTGAGGGCGACCCGCCGGACCGGTCCGGGCCGCCGGCGCCCGGCGGGTTCCTCTGGGATGAACTGTGGGCGGTGGACACCGCCGGGGCTGCGTCATTCTACCGCCGGCTGCTGCCCTACGAGGCGGAGACGCTGGCGCTCGAGGGAGAACTCGACTACCGGGTGCTCTCGGCGGCGGGGCGGCCGCGGGCGGGCATCCGCCCGCACCCGGTGGCCGACAGCGCGCCGCTCTGGGTGAACTACCTGCGCGTGGCCGATCTCGCTGCGCTGGAGGCGATCCTCGCACGGGTCGACGACCTCGGCGGCCGGGTCCTGCAGCCGGCCACGGCGCGCCCGGCTGGCGGCTACCTCGCCGTGCTCCAGGGGCCCTCCGGTGCCGGCATCGCCCTGCAGACCTGGCCCCTCGAACCTGCTGCGGAGACGCTGCCATGAAGACGATGACGGGCATGAAAGCCATGAAGACACGGACACGCCGCATCGCTGCGCTCGTTCTCGCCGCCGCCTGCGCGAGCCTGGCCGGCTGTGAAGATCCGCAGGTCTACGGCAGCGTCGGCTTCTCCACCGGCTACAGCCACTACGGGTACGGTGGCTGGGGCAGCGGGATGCACAGCAGTATCAGCATCGGCGGGCGGATCCGCTAGAACTCCCAGCCCACCCCGGTGGTCAGGCCCCAGTCCGTGGCCCGGTCCGCGTTCTCGTCGAGGGCCTGGTTGTCGAAGCTGCCCCAGGCGCTGACGTCCCAGAACAGGTCCCGGTAGATCTCCCAGCGCAGCCGCAGCTCCGTCTCGCCGCGGAGCCGGCCGGACTCGGTGAGAGAGGGGAAAAGGGACAGGTTGTAGCGCAGGTCCAGGTCCGGGCTGTCGAAGCGCCACACGCCGTAATCGACAGCGAACTCGGTCTCGAGGCTTTCCGTGTTTTCCCCGTCTTCCCCGAACTCCTCCATCGCCCGCAGGCTGACGTTGCCACTGAGCGTCGAGCGCTGGGTATCGATGAAGTAGCGCCCGATGCCCGCACCGATGGTGAAGCGCCGGTCCAGGCCGAGCTCGTCGTTGCTCTCGAAGCCGCCGGAGAGCAGGCGGAAGTAGTTCGCGCGGTCCGTCCAGGTCTGCCGGCTCAGGTTCAGGCGCCGGCTCGACGTCGTCTCCTCCTGGGTAGTGCTCACCGTGTTGCGCGCCGTGAGGCGGTTGAGCGAGCGTTCGTCCTCGTAGCTGATGTCGGCCTTGAGCTCGCTCGTGGAGACGTTGCTTGCCCGCGTGTAGGCGAAATTCAGGCTGGTGTAGATATCGAGGCGGTCCAGGGCATCCTTTTCAATGGGCCGCAGTTCCACCAGCTCATCCCAGGGGATGGTCCGGCTGTCGGCGCCCTCACGCACAGTGACCGCACCCGGTTGTTCCCCCGGACCGACGACGCCGTAGAAGCGCTCGCCGCTGGCGAGGCGGATCTCGTAGTAGTAGCGCGATTCGACCGTCGCCACCTCTCTCCACTCCACCTCCACGGTGCCCATGGCATCCGTGCCGAAGCTGACCATGCCGCCGCGCAGTGCCTGGATTTCCCCGGTGATGCGGTCACCGTTGTAGAGTACGAGGACGTCGGTTTTTTCATGGGCGGTCGCGGTCGCGGCCGCGGCCATCGCGAGAGCGGCAAGGCAGGCGAGGGCGGCCAGGGTGCGCGAATGACAGCGTCGCAGCCGGGGGCGCAGGGAGGACATGGCAGGAGCTCCGCAGGGCGTTCACCCCATTGTGCCCCATGCTGCCGACCCGGGGGAGCCGGCCGGCCTTGCATTCAACCGGGGGCCGCTGCACGATGGCTCCGGCGGTCGCCAGCGGGGCGGCCCGACGCTCAGCGGAAGCCGTGTTACCGAGAATTGTCGCCAGGATCGCCTTGCTTCTTGCCGTCGCGGCAGCGCCGGCGGAGGCCTCGCTGCTGCCGGATAACCCGGCCCTGCGGGCGCAACGCGCCGACTACCGGGACGCGCTCGCTGCGCTCAAGGGCGGCGAAATGGCCAGCTTCGAGCAGCTCAGGCGGCGCCTCGACGATTACCCCCTCGCGCTCTACCTCGACTACTTCCGCCTGACCCGGGAGCGGCGCTTTGTGCCCGGCGCCCGCGCCGCGCGTTTCGTGGAGCGCAGCGCGGGCTCGCCCGTGGGCAACCGCTTTCTCGATGCCTACCTGCGCCAGGCCGGGCGGGACGGCCGCTGGGATGATTTCCTCGCGGCCGCAGAAACGCGGCCGCGGGATGTAACGCTGCAGTGCTATTACCACCGCGCCCAGCTGGCAACGGGGGACCGCGAGGCCGCCTTCGCCGGTGCCGCCCGCCTGTGGGTGCACGGCTACTCCCGGCCGAAAGCCTGCGATCCGCTGTTCAAACCCTGGCTGGCGGCCGGCGGTGCCACCGCCGAGCGGGTCTGGGCGCGCCTCGGCCTCGCCTTCGAGGCGCGGCAGAGCTCGCTGCTGCGCTACCTCGTCAGCCTGGCGCCGCCTGTCCTCGAGGCCGATGCGAAAACCCTCGCCCGGCTGTACCGGGAGCCGCAGCACCTGGCCACGCACCTGGATGCGATCGCCCCGGAGCGGCGCGGCGATGCGTTGCACTGGGGCGTGCGGCGCCTGGCCCGCTATCACCCCCTGCGCGCGCTCGATGCGTGGCGCGCGCGCAGCGCGGCCCTCCCGGCGGAGGATCCGGGCCGCGCGGGGACTGAGTGGCGCATCGCGTTCCAGGCGCTCCTCGCGAAGGAGGGGGCCGCCGCCCCCTGGATCGACGCTCAGCTGGCGCGCTGGGGGGACGATCAGCTCACGGCCATGCGCCTGCGCTGGCTCCTCGGCGAGGCCGACTGGCCGCGCTTTCTCGCGGCCGCACAGGCCCTGTCGGCGGCGGAGCGGGATTCCGCGCAATGGCGTTACTGGCGTGGCGTCGCCTTTGAAGCGACCGGCGAACGGGAGGCGGGGCGCGAACTCTTGGCCGCCGCCGCCCGGGAGCGGAGCTACTACGGCTTCCTCGCGGCGGAGCATCTCGATGTGCCCTATGCCTTCAATCACCGCCCCCTGGCGCCGCTCGCAGCAGCGCCGGAACTGCTGGCCAAGCCCGGGCTGCAGCGGGTGGGTGAGTTGCACGTCCAGGGCGAGGAGCGGGACGCGCACGCGGAGTGGCGGGGCGTGCTCCGCAGCGAGGACCGGGAGGCGCGGCTCACGCTCGCGGCGCTCGCCGCCGCGGAGGGCTGGTACCACCTGGCCATCGATGCGGCGAACGAGGCGGCGGCGCACGACGCGCTGGAGCTGCGCTTTCCCCTGGCCTACCGCGATGTGTTCAGCGCACGGGCGCAGGCGCTGGGGCTTCCCGAGACGGAGCTGATGGCCATCGCCCGGCGCGAGAGCGCGTTTTTCCCCGCGGCGCACTCGAGCGCGGGGGCCCGGGGTCTCATGCAGGTGCTCCCCGCCACCGGGCGCCAGGTCGCCAGCCGCCTCGGCGTCGCCGCGCCGGCCGCGTCCCTCTACCGCGTGGAGGACAACGTCCTCATCGGCAGCGCCTACTATCGCCAGCTCCTCGAGCGTTACGGGGGCAACCGCGTGCTCGCCCTCGCCGCCTACAACGCGGGGCCCAATCGCGTGGACAACTGGCGCGGCCGCGACCAGTCCCTGGCGGTGTGGATCGAGACGCTGCCGTTCCGCGAGACCCGCGATTACGTCAAGGCCGTGCTCGCCTACCGGGTGCTCTTCGACTACCTGCAGGGCGGGGCACCGAGCCTCTTCGAGCCCGCGGAACGGGCGGCGCGCTACTGACCACCATGACCCCCCGGCACAGTTTCATCCTGCCCGTGCTCAACGAGGCCGGCCGCCTCGGGCCGCTGCTCGCCCGGCTGCGGGCGGCGTTCCCCGCCGCGGAGTGCATCGTGGTCGACGGGGGCAGCACGGACGCCACCGCGGCGGAGGCGCTGGCGGGCGCCGACCTGTTGCTCCTCGGTGAGCGCGGCCGCGCCGCGCAGATGAACCTCGGCGCGGCCGCGGCGCGGGGCGAGTGGCTCTGGTTTCTGCATGCGGACACCGAGCCGCTCTTCGGGGCCGACGCCCTGGAGGCGGCGCTGGCCGATGGCAGACCCTGGGGCTTCGCCCGGGTGCAGCTGACCGGCCGCGCGCCGGCGCTGCGGCTGATCGAGCGCGCCATGAATGCCCGTTCCCGACTGACCGCGATCGGTACCGGGGACCAGCTTCTCTACCTGCGCCGGAGCCTCTTCGAGGCGGAAGGAGGCTTCGCGCCGATCCCGCTCATGGAAGACGTGGAGCTCTGCACGCGCCTCCGCCGCCGGTCGCGGCCGGGCGGCGCCGGGCTCAGGGTGCGCACCTCCAGCCGACGCTGGGAGAAGGAGGGTATCCTGCGCACGGTCTGGCTCATGTGGAGCCTTCGGCTGCGCTACGCGCTGGGCGCATCACCGGACCGGTTGTGGGCCCGCTACTATGGCTGAGGAGGGTACGGTGCCGATGACGGAGGCGGGGCGCAAGGGGAATGCCGGGGGCGCAGTAGAAGGCCCCGCGGCCCGGCGCCGCCTGTTGCAGTTCGCCCGCGAGCCGGTCCCCGGCCAGGTGAAGACGCGCCTGCAGCCGGCCCTCGAGGCGGCCGGCGCCTGCGAGCTGCACATCGCGCTGCTCACCCACACGGCGCGGCAGCTCGCCGCTGTCCCCCGCTGTGAACGCGAGCTCTGGGTCGCCGGGGACCCGGGGCACCCGGCCTTGCGGCACGCCGCGTCCCTGGGTAGAGCGAGGGTGCGGCGCCAGCGCGGCACGGACCTCGGTGAGCGCATGCACCATGCGCTGGACATGGCGCTTGCCGATGCACAGCGTGTCGTCCTGGTCGGCAGTGACTGCCCGGGGCTCGATGCCGCCTACGTGGAGGCGGCCTTTGCGGCTCTGGCTGCGGCGGATGTCGTGCTGGGGCCGGCCCTGGACGGGGGCTACGTGCTGATCGGTGTTCGCCGGGTGGATGCACGGCTGTTCAGGGAGGTGGACTGGGGCACCGGTGCGGTGCTGGCGCAGACGCTTGCGCGCGTGGACGCGCTGGGCTGGCGCGCCGCGCTGCTGGAACCCCGGCGCGATATCGACCGCCCGGAGGACCTCGCTGCCTGGGAGGAAGCTAGCGGCGGCTGCTAGCGCAGGCTGAAGGCACGGCTGCGTGCCGGTGCGGTCGCGGCAGCCGGCAGGGGCTGGTTGCCGAGGCCGGCGCGCTCGCAGAGCAGCCAGGCGATGGCCGTGCAGTAGGACAGGTTCGTGCGCAGCTCGTGGTCCGGGTTGCTGAGAAACGCCCGCTGGCTGGCGAGGCCCCGCACGCGGCTGGCAATCTCCGGCCGGAAAGCCAGGTAACGGTCCCAGATGTCCCGGTGCTGGGCCGGGGTGATGTGGTAGAGCCCGAGCCCGTCGCCGCTGCGGGCGAAGAGGCCGACGTCGGGGCCGTCGATGGCGGCGCTCAGCAGCCGCGCCTCCAGGGTTTCGCTCCAGGCCCCCAGGTAAGTGAGGGTAGGGCGTATGACCTCGTCCCTCAGGTGTTCCGCCGTGATGTACATGACCGGTTCCTCGCAGTGTGCCGTGTCTGTTGTTCTCGTTCGTCCACGGTGGCGACGCCAACTTGCCGGTCCCGGTTACTGAGGGGTCCTTGTGCTTGTTCTTTCCCCGGCGCTGCCGCTTGTGCCGCGGCCTTGCGCCCGTACCCCGGAGCATCCCACAGCCTTAGGTGTAGCACAGGGAAAAGATCAAATTCAATAAAAAATAGAGGGTTACGTGATTTTTTTTAGCGAGGAGCTAGGGAAAGTGACGTAAGCTGCGCTGAAAGGGATCTATCGGTAACAATAAGATCCGTAAAAATAGAGCTAAAAGTCATTAAGCTGCAGGCATCTTCTGCGTAATGATGGTTTTCCGCTGTTTTCAGCCGCCCGCGAGTTTTACGGTGAAGCCCTCGGCCTCCAGCAGGCTTTTCAACAGCTCGCGCTGATCGCCCTGGATCTCGATCCGGCCTTCCTTCACGGCGCCGCCCACGCCGCAGCGCTGCTTGAGGCGCTTTGCCAGCTGCTTCAGCGCCGGCGTGGGGAGCGGGACGCCGTCGACGAGGGTCACGGCCTTGCCGCCGCGCCCCTTGCGCTCGCGGTGCAGGCGCACGATGCCATCGCCCGCCGGTGCCGCCGCCGCTTCGGCGCAGCGGCAGGCGTTGCGGGGCTCGCCGCAGTCCGGGCAGGTGCGGCCCCCGTCGGTGCGGTAAACGATGCGTCCAGCCATGGTGCGCCCTCCGTGGGTGCCTGTTTGTGTCTCTTCGCTGGCGGTGTATGTTACGGGGCCCCCGAGGCAGGCGTACAGGTCAGGCAGTGGCGGACAGGCAGAAAACCGAGGATAACGGGCAGGCGGCGCTGGAGGCGCTGCAGACTGAACTGGCGTTCCAGGGTGATGCGCTGCACGCCCTGGATCAGGCGTACGCCGAGCAGCAGCAGGCGCTCCTCGAACTCAGGAAGCAGGTCAGTCTGCTTGCGGCGCGCGTGCGTGCCCTCGACGAGCGCGTGCCCGCGGGCGACGGCGAGGAGCCGCCGCCGCCACACTACTGAACGGACTGTTCCGCCGGCCTTCCGCTGCGGGGCGTCGGCGTAAAAATTGAGTGTTGCTTGCTGGCGGTCGAGCAATGCTCCACACTTCCTGCGCCCGATGAGCTTACGCACAACGACCCAAAGCCCGAGGACCCCGTTCATGTCGGAAAGCGAACGCAAGGATACGCCCGAACAGGCCGAATTCCGCGCCCACTGCCGCGACTGGCTGCGCGACAACCACCCGGGAGAGCCGCCGGTGCGGCTGCCGCAGTCGGCCATCGAGATCATGACCGAGCCCCAGCTGCACTGGCTGCAGGCCTGGCAGAAGGCGGCCTACGACGCCGGCCTCGTCGGCTGCGACTACCCCGAAGCGGTCGGTGGCGGCGGCCGCACCGACTGCCAGCGGGTGGCCAACGAGGAAATGCTCGCGGCGCGCACGCCGTTCCTGCCCAACGTCATCGGCCTCGGCATGGCCGCGCCGACGATCTTCTACCACGCGCAGGAGCCGCTCAAGGAACGGCTGCTGCCGCGGCTGCTCTCCGGCGAGGATATCTGGTGCCAGGGCTTCTCGGAGCCGGGCGCCGGCTCGGACCTCGCCAGCGTGCAGACCTTCGCGGAGCGCCGCGGCGACCGCTGGGTGATCAACGGTCACAAGGTGTGGACCTCTCTCGCGCACTTCGCCGAGTGGATGATCCTCCTGCTGCGCACGGACAAGAGCCACAAGTACGACGGGCTGTCCTATTTCGTGGTGCCCATCCGTTCCGCCCTCGGCAAGGGTGTCACCGTGCGCCCGCTCATCAAGATCACCGGCGAGACCGGTTTCAACGAGGTGATTTTCGAGGACCTCGAGGTCGACGACAGCTACCGCCTCGACGAGCTCGGCAAGGGCTGGCAGGTGGCCATGACCACGCTGCTCCACGAGCGCGGCGGCGGCGAGCTGGTCACCCCGCGCTCCGGTGGGCTGACCTCGAAAACCAGCTTCTCGCCCACGGCGCGCAACCTGCGCACGCTGGCGCAGGAGACCCCCCGCGGCGGCGGTACGGCCGCCGACGACCCGCTGCTGCGCGATCGCATCGTGCGCCAGTTCATCCGCGAGGAGGCGCTGCAGCAGAACCAGCGGCGCTCCCGGGTACCGGCGCTGCAGGACCACCCCATGCGCCTGCAGCTGCAGTACAAGCTGCTCATCAGCGAGCTCGCCCAGGACACCGCCCGCCTGGGCCTGGAGGTGGCCGGGCCCGCCTCGACGCTGTACCTGGCGGATGAGCACGCGCCCACCGGCGGGCAGTGGCCCCTGGCCTATATGAACTCCTACGGCATGACCATTGCCGCCGGGACCAGTGAAATCCAGCGCAACATCCTGGGCGAGCGGGTGCTCGGCCTGGCTAAATCCAAGTAGAGAGTCAACGCAGGAGAACCCCGTGACGCAACCGACCAACTTTGGCTTTGGCGACGAGTGCGCGCTGCTCAAGGATTCCGCGCGGAAGTTCTTTGCCGAGCACCTGCCCGTGGACCGGCTGCACGCGCTGGTCGCCGCCCACCCGGACCCGGAGGCGCCCAGCGGCGCCCCCTGGCGCGACGACCTGTGGCCGGCGATGGTCGAGCTGGGCTGGACCGCCCTGGCCATCCCGGAGAGCGCCGGCGGCCTGGGTCTTCCGGCGGTGGCGGTCGCCGGCCTCATGGAGGAGCACGGCCGTGCCGCGTTCCCCGGGCCGCTCGCCGCGACGCTCGCCACCAGCTACGTGCTCGCCGCGGCGGACAGCGGCACGGCGGCCCTCGAGGAGGTCGCCGCCGGCCGTTCCGCGACGCTGGCCTTCGCCAACGCCGCCGGCTCCTGGCACGCGGGCGACAGCCCGGTGAGCGCCAGGGGCGGGCGCCTGTCCGGAACCGCCTGCTTCGTGCAGGAACCGCGCAAGGCGGAGCGCCTGCTCGTGGCCGCCCAGGATGAAGGCGGCCTCGGCCTCTACTGGATCGCCAGCGACGCCGCGGGCGTCACCGTCGCACCGGATACGATCGTCGACCTCACCCGCGACCAGGGCCGGGTCAGCTTCGAGGAAGCCGTGGCGGAGCCGGTGGGGCGCAATGGTCTCGCGGCCTTCCATGCCGCCATGCCGGCGCTGTGGACGCTCCTCGCGGCCGACATGGTGGGTGCGGGCGAGTGGCAGCTGCAGACCACCGTCGAGTACGCCCAGGCACGCAAGCAGTTTGACCGCCCCCTCGGTTTCTTCCAGGCGGTGAAGCACCAGCTCGTGGATGTCATGACCCGCGTGGATGAGAGCAAGTCTCTCCTCTATAACGCCGCCTGCGCGCTGGACCACGAGCCCGAAAAGGCCCTGCAGCTGGCGCACATGGCGAAGGCCTCGGCCTCGGACATGGCGGCCTTCGCCTCCGGACGCTCCGTACAGTGCCACGGCGGTATCGGCTTTACCTGGGAGTGCTACGTGCACCTTTACTTCAAGCGCCAGAAGCACAGCGAGGTGCTCTGGGGTGATGGCGCCTGGCACCGGGCCCGGCTTGCCGACATCCTCCTCGGGGAGGTGGCCTGAATGAGCTGGAAGACGGTCATCGTGGTGCTTGCCGCCCTCGCCATCGGCTTCGGCGTGCTCGCGCGCATCGCCACCCGGGGCGGGGACCCGGCCCCGGCACCGGCTGCGGACCCGGCGCGGGTCACGGCCCCCGCGGCGGACTGAGCGGCGGGTTCAGCGCAGGCTGCGGAAGGCGCTTCGCAGCTCCGCGACGAAGAGGTCGGGCTGCTCGAAGGCG
>CAJWWA010000117.1 GCA_913048495.1 uncultured Halieaceae bacterium | reverse complement strand
CCCGCCGAAGAAGGGGTTGTCGTTGGGGCTGCGCAGCCAGCGGTCCGCCAGGGCGGGCTCCGGGAGGAGGATCTGCAGCGCGCGGTAGATGCCGAGGATGTAGCTGGCGCGCTCCAGGAGGTCCCGGGTCAGCCGCGCGTTGCCCGGCGCGCGCTTCCAGTTGTACAGGGTTTTCTCGTTGCTCAGCCCGAGCAGCGTCATTTGCTGCTCGCCGGACAGCTGCCAGTCCCGGAAGATGTTGAATACCGTGGGCAGCACCGCGCGGCGCACGTCGTCGCGCGCCTCCAGCGGTTGATCATGGGCCATACGGCCTGCGGCAGTCGTCATGTCGATGCCCTCCCCTCGGCGACAACTGTAAATTTACAGTTACAGTATAGTCGCCTGGCGCGCCCAAGCAAGGCGCGCGCCTCGGCCCGGTTGTGGCACCTGTACCGCGCAGGGCGCAGGGCGACTCGCTATGCTTGCGCGGACGAGACAGTGAAAGGGCGAGGCAGGCCATGGACACAGGAATCAACGACCGCGCGGCCGCGGCAGACCCCTACCGCACGAGCGACCTCGCCGTACACTGGCTGGCCCTCGAGGAGCTCGCGGCCCCGCACCAGGCCCAGGCGCGCACCGCCGTGCTGCGCGCACTGGCCGAGGAGGTCGATGACGTCCCCGGCGCCGAGCAGGCCACCGAGGCCCTGCTGTGGCACCTGCAGTCCCCGAAGGGCCTCGCCGTGCTCGCCGAGACCGCCCCCGACGTGCTGGCGGCCGCCCGGCAGCGCCTGGATGACGAGGCGCTGCGGGAGGCGATGCAGGACGACCTTGCCCAGGCCGAGGTCGCGCTCGGCGATGCGCCGCCCGGCGCCTACCAGGAGGTCGCCGCGGTCAAGGCGCTGGAAGCCCGCTTCGAGCCCCCGGGGCCGGGGCTGCGCGAGCGCCTGGCGGAGGCCCGCGAGGCCCTGGTGGAGGCCGCCGGGTCCCCCGCCGCGCGCCAGGCGATGTCAGCGGCCATGCTCGGCGTTGCCGCCGCCTCCGGCACCCTGCCGCTCAGCCTCGGGATGAAGGCCTCCCGGCTGGTCATGCAGCGCCTGGCGCAGACCCCGCGCTGGCAGGCCATGACCGAGAGCCTCACGGACACCGCCCGGCAGGTCGTGGCCGCGCGCCGCCTCAAGGGACCGGCCCGGGAGGCGGCGGCGGAAGAGAAGAAGCACCCCCGCCTGCGCACACTGGGCGTCGCGGCCATGGGCGCGGCGGCCGCCGTCATGGTCATGGCGGATGACCCGGTCGCGGGGCTTGCCCAGCTGAAAAGCAGTGCGGTCGCCCTCACGGATGCCCTGGGCGCGGCCGCGGCGGACCAGGTGACAGAGGCTGTCGGGCGCGCTGCCGAGGACCCGCGGATCACCGACAGCTTTCGCACGGCGCATTTCCCGGCACCGGCCGGCGGGCTGGACCTCGCCGAGGTGGCCCCGTCCCCTGCCCCGCCGGACCCGTCGGCGCCGGCCCTGGACAGCGAGCCCGCCGTTGCCCCGGAGCCCGAGCGCGGGCGGGAACCCGCCGTGGCTCCCGAGCCCGAGACCACCACCTACACCCTCGCCGAGGGCGAGACCCTGTGGGAGCTCGCGGCGCGGCACTACCAGGCGGCACACGGGGAGCCGGCCTCGACGTTGCAGATCGCCGAGATGGTCAACGGCCTCGGGCTGGCCGATCCCAACCACGTCCCGGCCGGGCTCGAGGTGACCTTCCCGACGCGCCCGGCGCCGGCCGAGGTGTTGAGCCGCACCGACTGGCTGATTGATCCGCCGGCGCCCGAGGCGGACTACCAGGCCAACAACGAGCTGTATGCAGGCGCCTTCGCGCACACGGACACGGGTGCCCCGCCCTCGTCCCTGGCCTGGGATGAAGCGCGCTGGGGCCCGGAACCGCCGACGCCGGACTGGTCGCGCTTCGATACCCCGGAAGAGGCGCCTGCGCCGGCGCCCGGCCGCGGTCCGGCGCCCGGCAATGGGTGAGCGTCGCCTGCTGGCGGGGGTGCTGCTGCTGGCGGCGCTTCCCGCCCTGTGCGAGCCGCGCTGCCAGCAGCTGGGCCGGGTGATGACCTGCCGGGATGCGCAGGCGGGCACGGTGACCGAGATCGAGCGCGGCCCCTGGGAGCGGCGTGCCGTCACCACGGACATGGCCTCCGGTCGGCAGGTCGAGACCGTGACCCGCCGTCTAGGGCCCGGCTGGACCGTGATCGAAAGTGCGGGCCCCGGGCAGGGGCGGTGGCGCCAGGAGCGCCGTCGCAATGCCGGCCGTCACGAGCTGCGCCAGGAGGATGCCAGCGGACGAGTCCGGGAGTGCTGGTCCGGGCCCTACGGCGGCGGCCGCTGCCGGCAGTCTGGTCCCCGCGAGGACTAGCGTCCGGGCTTTTGCGCGTACCGGGCGTGCCGGGCCTCGTGGTCCTGTGCCAGAAGCGCCCCCCCTTTCACCGATAGAGGCGACAATGGAAGCACAGGGACGAGCCGCGCGTTGCCGGGCGGCACTGGACGCATTGACTGAACTCGCGGGAGAGGTTGAGAAGCCGCGCATGGAAGTGCAACAGCTGCGGTTTCTGTTGGCGCTCGCGGCGGTAGGGGCGGAGGGCGCGACCATGACGGCGATGGCCGAGCACCTCGCCTGCGACCTGTCGGCCGTCAGTCGCAACACCAAGGCGTTCGGGCGGGCCGTGCTGAGTCGCCCGCTGGTGGACCAGCGTATCGACCCGAACATGCGCAAGTTCAGGGTGATCGCGCTAACCGACCACGGCAGGCAGGTTGTCGACAGGCTCCTGGAGCGGCTCGGGGGTTGAAGCCCGGACCTAACTGCGAAAGTCCACGTGGACCACGTTGCTCTCGCCCCGGGCCGACGCCCTGACCGGCGGGATCGGCGCGGCGAGTACCAGGGCCAGCGAGAGCTCCTCGAGCTGCATGGCCTGCTCTTCGACCTTGGCGGCCAGGACCTCCTGGCCTTCCGAGCGTGCCTGGGCGGCGACCCGAAAGAGACCCTCGCGGACCTCGCCCATCTCATCGAGGACCTCGGTGATCGGCTGCCGGCCCTGGCCGGCGGTAGTGTTACGGGGCATGACCCTTCTCCTTCAGCAAACAGCGGGATGAGGGTGCAGCGTAGCGGGCGTGGTGGGCGCCCGTGTGGGCTCGGGAAACGCGGTGGGCGACCTAGCCTGTGAAGGCCGGGGTCCGGGCGCGCAGCAGCTCGTCGACGGCCATGCCCAGGACATCGCCGATGGCGTCATCAGCATGGTCCCGGCGCAGTTCGAGTTTGAGCTGCCAGCCCTGGTCGTGCCGACCATAGACGGCGACCACGTAGCAGGAGGGAGCGGCCTGGCGGGACACGGTGACGGCCCGTCGTGGGTCGATGTGGCGGTACAGGGTGCGGCGCTCGGTTTCGTAGTGCCCGATGGCCGCGAGCGCGGTGGGGAAGCTGGCGGATGTCCGGCGGGCGGCGACGGGCACGGTGATCTCCTCGAAGCGCGGCCCGCCAGTTTGCGACGGCCTGCGGCCGATCACAAGGGTCACGGCTAGCGAGCCGGGAACAGGCCGGGGTGGCTGCCGGCGAAGACCGCTGCGCGGGCGCTCTTCTCCGCCTCTTCGCAATGGTCGATGTGCTCCCAGTCGTGGGCCTCGATGGCCGCGCCGCATTCCGGGCAGGCGTCGTCGCAGGCGCAGTGCCACTCGTCTTCCCACTCCACGGGGCGGCCGAGGGCGGTGCTGCAGTCATCGCAGCGGTGGAACTTGCGGACCCAGGTGGTCTTCGTCGTCATGAGCGTGCTCCTTGGCTGGGTGGTCGGTCCGTTCACCCTAGCCTTGCTGGAGCCGTATGCCGGCCCGGAAGAAACTCAGCGCCCACCGTCTCGTTTATGGTTTCACGCCGTTTCAATCACAGGCGAGGCATTGACGCACTCCACGCCGAGATCTAAAGGTTGTTTATCACTGCGTCGGATATGGAACATGAACCCCGGTGATACTCGCCCATGTATTAGGAGATTCCACGATGAGAAAGACCTTCAGAGTTATCCCGCTGGTAATGTTCCTGATAGCGTTACCTGCGCACCCACAATCGAGAGCAATCGATGTAACGAAAAGCGCTCCAGCATCTGAAAAGATGCCTTACCAGGGCATCATCGAATGGACGAACTATCTCAGCCAGTCGGATCGCGCAGATATCACTCGGAAGATCGTCGAGGCGCGTATTCGTGAGTTGCAGAAAAGTGGTGAGCTTGAGAGCGCTCCGGATCACGACATTACCGTAACCGTCTCGGGAACGATTAGTCCGCTTGAGGGTGGGCCTGATGGGTCGACAGGCTCTGTTTCTGCGCAGGCCTTCATTCCCGTGGGTAACTTCGACTGCGATATCAATGTTCAGCAACCCCATCCTGGATCGGGACCAAACGGTCCAAACCACCCGAAAGCGAAGTCGTCCGGGACCTGCAAGGTTAAGTACGTTGGGCCGGGGCCCATGCCGACCACAATCGGGTGGGAATTGCGACAATACCTGTCCTTTATACCGTACAGTGGCGGCTTTAACGCCGACCCGATCACGTATGACGAGACGCACCTTCGCGCGGGTTTTGGTCCCGATCTTTCCGCCTCCTGGAATCCAACCACGGCGACGGTATTTGCCACCTGCGTGGGCGACTGGTCCGGGGTCCCAGGCACCTGGTTCCACACCAACTATATGTTCGTCATTCCGCCCCCCGGGTGGACTGTAAATCCGTCTACCCCGAATCCATTTGAGCTTGGTTCCCCGGTGTACGGTGGCATTTTCGACGGGTGCTAACCCTTGAGGTCTCCCTACTGGGCACGACTCTTAGGGGCTACGCATAGTCCTGATGGCGCAGACTGGCTACGAGAGACCTGCCACGGTCATAGGTGGCAGGTCTCTCGTTTTTTACCAGGGCGGTACGAGGCATTACGTCGATTCATGCACCCCGGATGGTCATGGCCTGCCGTCCAGCCCGCCGAAAGCCAGCTGCCCGGAAACGATGATCAGTTGTTCGCCAGGGCAACCCCGGTAGCATGGAATGACATTGCTCAAGAATCTCGCGAGCCGGTTACGGGCACGACAACCTGGGGACAGATATGTCGCGTCTCCGTGGAACCGCGAGACGGATTGGCCGGCTATTCAAGACCATTTGAGGGAAGTCCCCCGATCGACCTGCTGCACGCGGTCTGTGATGCCCTGATTGATCGGCACGGCCCCCGCAAGGAGTGCCTGTTCGCGTTCTGGGATGGCTTCGGACTGCGTGTCAATGTCGACACCGAACGCACCACGGAACTCGGGCAGGGCGCCCACTATCTGATGGCCGGGGATCTGCGCGACCTAAGCCTGCTCTACCAGAATGTTAAGCGTGATGCATTTGAGTTCGCGAACGAGATACCTCAAGCGGTTTGGCCGCTAGACCATTCCTGGTTTTTTACGTCCCCTTTCTACATCGACAGCACGTTTCTAGCGGGCCCGCTCGCACTGATTGAGGCCGTTACGCGGGAAGCCGGCATCGAGTCCTACGAAATCCACGCTGACGATGAGATGGATTTCACGTCCTAACATGGGGCTTGAGAACACCAGCCCGTTCGACCCCTCCGGAGTGGCTTTACGGCGCATTTTGGGAATGGCCTGTTGAGCGCCTGCGCCCCACCGGCGCAGGCCCGGGCCGTTCACGCGACCGTCCCTCTCTCGAAGGGTGCAAAGGGGATGTCATCGTCGAATCCGCCGCCGGCGGCGTCGGACGGGGCGTCCGTGGCGCCTTCCCCGGCCGGTGTCTGTCCGGGTGCCTGCCCCGGCGCCTCGCGGCTCCGACCCTGCTGGTCGCTGCGGCTGTCCAGCATCTGCATTTCGTTCGCGACGATCTCAGTGGTGTAGCGGTCCTGGCCGTCCTGCCCCTGCCATTTCCGGGTGCGCAGGGAGCCCTCGATGTAGACCTTGGAGCCCTTGTGCAGGTACTGCCCGGCGATCTCGCCAAGGCGGTTGAAGCACACCACGCGGTGCCACTCCGTACGCTCCTGGGGCTGCCCCGTCTGCTTGTCGTTCCACTGCTCGGAGGTGGCCAGGCGGATGTTGGTCACGGCGCCGCCGGACGGCATGTAGCGCGTTTCCGGGTCGGCTCCGAGGTTGCCGATAAGAATGACCTTGTTGATGCCGCGGCTGCTCATGCTGAGTGCTCCTTGTTGGCGTTTTCGTCGAGAGAGGCGGCCAGTGCCGCCAGATGAGTTCGGACAATGCGCTCGGACGCGTCGCGGAACGCGGCCGGGTCACCGGCAGCCTGGGCCTGCGCTGCGGCGAGGTAGGCGTTGCGGTCGACCTCTGCGGCGCGCAGCCAGCTCATGCGGTTATGCCCGGGAGTATCGATATGCTCGGCCTTGTCGCTGAACCAATCCTCGGCGCTGGCCTTTTCGAGCCAGCGCAGCATCCGCTCCTCGGGCGTCGGCGCCGGTTCGTAGGCGGCGATATCGACGTGGGACTCCTCTGCCAGCAGCGCCTGGTCCCGGTCCCGTTCCGCGGCCGCCGCCGCGCGTTCAATGCTGTCCAACATGGGTGGCCTCCTTCGTCGTGGCCTTTCGGGTCTCCGTAACCCTAGCCCTGCCCGCCGGCGCTCGTGCTGCGATGGGAAAGCATCCCCTCATGCCGCCGCCCGCGGCACCCTGTCCTCGGCCGGCGCCATCCGTCCGGCCAGCTGCCGGGGGCCCGGCGGTCACCCAGGGCGAAGCCGAACACCAGGTTGCCGGGGTGGCGCAGCGCGCGGGTCGCCTCAAGGGCACGGGCCACGTAGGCGGCGGCGTCCTCGTGCGGTGCGCGATCCACGCCCGTCTGCCGGGCCAGGTTGCGCAGGGCGTAGTCGCGCCCCTGCTCGCCGTTGCGGGCCTTCGAGATCAGCCGGGGCGAGATGACCCGGCCCTCGCAATCGATGCGCAGGGTCCGCCGGCTCCCCTGGCCGAAGAACCTGGCAGTGAGCTGCAGCGGCATGGTGTCCTCCTAAAGGATCTCGTAGCAGTCGTCGTAGACTTCGCCGAAGTCCGCCCACTCCTGCTCCCAGGTGGGCTGCCCCTCGTCCTCTGCCGGATAGCCGTCGTCCTCGAAATCGATCTCTTCGCGGTCGAACATGCTGTGGTCCCTCCTCTTGCTGGGTTGGCGTGCGACAGGGAGACCCTATGGGGCCTGCGCAGTCCCGCCCGCGCCGCGGGAAAAGCGGTGGCCCATGATCTCGGGGTGCTACGGCCCGCCGCGCTAGCGGCGAGGCCGCCCCAGCCGGGCGCGGGCGCGCCCGACCGGGCCGGTCAGGCGGCGCAGGCCGGCCTGCGGACCAGGTGCGAGACCTCCTGGCAGCAGTCGTTGCAGTAGTAGGGGTCCGGGGCCTGTCCGCAGATCTCGCCGACGACCCCGGTATTGGGGGAGACCCAGGCCGTCACCAGTTCGTCGACGTTGGTCCCGCCGCAGTCCGGGCAGTGGTGCTTCGCGGGCGGCTCGGCGCGGAACTGGCGCGCCACGCCCTGCGCCCCGCAGTCGAGGCAGCGAACCGCGCTCTGGTCGTCCCAGCCGTGATCGCCGCAGACGCCGTCCGCGTCGAGGTCGGTCTGCAGGTTGCCGTCGGCTTCCTGGATGAGCAGGGCCTCGGTGCAAACCATGACGGCAAGGCGCTGGCCCCGGCACGCGGGGCAGCAGAAATCGGGAGTCGGTGTAGTCTCGCTCATGTCGGTCGCACCTCGCTGATCCGGGGGTCCTCGGCGAGCACCTCCTGGCCGCCGCCGTTTTCGAGGAAGATGGCCAGAGCGTCTTCTTCCGCGTCTGCCGCGCTATCCGCGTGGACGGTGACCTCGTACTCGACCTCCTGCCGGATGCTCACGGTGTAGCGCTGCCGACCGGCCACGGGCACCCACAGCGCGGGCACGGTATCCGTCCGGGCCTTGGTGATCGCGCACTGGGCCGTCAGTGGTGCCGGGGCCGAGAACAACTGCCAGCAGCCGCTGCCGAACCGATCACGGGCCTCGCCCTCAAAGGCGTCGAGGGCGCGGCCCTGCGCCTCGGTGAGGCCCGAGCGGTCGCCGTCAGCCAGCGCCGGCATCAGGGCCGTCGCCACCTGCACTCGAAGGGTCGGGCCTTCCTTGCGCAGCGGCACCAGGCCGTCCGCGCCGCAGTCGGCGCAGCGCACATTCTCTTCCTGGTCGTGGGTCCAGCAGTCACTGAAGGTGTCCCAGCTTTGCAGCACGGCCCGCAGCAGGCTGCCCGAAAAGCAGTGGGGGCAGAGTAAGGTGTTTGCTTCGTCCATGGACGGCTCCCGGTGTGGTGTGTTCGAGGGCTCACCCTACCGACGCCCGGCCAGACCGCCGGGGGAGCCGGAAAGGTTGCGGCCCCACCAACTCCGCCCGGCCCGGCCGCTAGGCCGGCGCCTGCCCGGACTGGGCGGGGCGCCCCGCCTGTCTCGCCAGGGCCTTTCAATCGAAGATTGAGAGACCATCATCCAGCGCATCGTTCACCGAGACCCAGACCCAGGCCTGCACGTAGGCGCCCTGGTCCGGCTCGTCGGCGGAGATCGGTGCGCTGTTGTCGATTTCGATCCGGCCCGGATCGTGGAAGATCCGCTGGGCCGAACGGCGATAGGCGGCGAGTTGCGCCTGCTCCGCCTGCATCTTGCGCAGAGTGTTAAGCATGGCCCCGGCGCGAGCGTTGCCGGCCGGGCGAAGCTGCCCCGTCTCGTAAAGTTCCTGCAGCAGCGTGGCGGCGGCCTTGTAAGTGGAGTTCATGGTGGTCTCCCGGCGTGTGTGAAGCCCCACCCTACCCCGCTGCTCTCATGGCGGAGCGCCCGTGGGAACAGGCGGCCGGCCCCGCCCCGGTGTCATCGTCGTTGCGGCGTCGGGTAGACTCCCGGCACGGTTTTCTGAACAGGACGCAATTTTGGTGAACAAGCTCCAGACCATCTCATGTGCGCTCGCGGCGGGCGTGGCCGCTGCAACCGTCTGCCATGCCGCCTCTGCCGAGTCACGAGACCCAGGCGCTTTCAAGATCGAATGCATTAAGGACGACCTCCTCGGTGAGCCGGTGCGAGTGGTTTTCGAGCGATCCATGGAGTACGAGGACAAGTACTTTGGGATGGGGATAGGCCCGCGGGCTGATAGTCCGGTGGCGTACCGCCTGCTGGAGGCCCGCGTCACGGATCGCCTGGGCGGCGTGGAGGGGCCTCTGCACCTTCGGGTGGATTTCGAGTCGATCGAATACGAGGACGACGAAGATCCCCGTCCAACCCAGGTGCTCTACGCGCTCCGCTTCTTTAGCGATGGGTCCATGGTCCTGGACAGCGCCAGCCTGAGCCCGGACCGCACCCGGCTTTTCTCAGCGAGCAGCAGTACCGAGGCCGGCGCCAACTACCGCAACTGCATCAGCGTGGGGGTTTTCTAGCAGGGGACGGCCTCACGCCCCGGCCGCCATCAGAACTCGGCCCACGCGCCGGGCATCTCGGCCACGCGGGCCCGGGCCTCGTCCGGGGACAGGATGCCCTGCTCGCCCGCGACCTTGCGCGCGCAATTTTCATCCAGCCACAGGACCTCACACCAGCGCCCCGACGCGCCCTGCGCCACGCAGGCGTAGGCCGCCGGCATCTCCGTGCCCCTGCAGAGATCGCAGGGGGTGTTGCTGGCCGCCTCACGCTCGATAACCATGGTCGTTCCTCCCGGTTCGTTGCCATGCGGATACCCTGCCAGTCCCGACCGCCGTGCTCTCTCCGGCCGGAAAGCGCGGTGCCGGCTCACGCCACCGCGCCACCCACCGGCTGCGCGGCCGCCAGCGGCCGGGTGTCGATGCCGCTGGTGGAGGCCAGCTTCGGCGACGACCACCGGCTGC
>CAJWWA010000116.1 GCA_913048495.1 uncultured Halieaceae bacterium | reverse complement strand
CAGCTCGCCTTCCAGGTCGATGCCCCAGGCCTCGTCGGCCAGCCGGATCGGGCTGTGCGGCGGGATAAAGGCATCGGCGCCGCCCTGGTACATCAGCGGATCGTGCCAGAAGGACTCCGGCATCTCGGCGCCGCGCGCCTTGCGCACCAGCTCGACGTGGTTGACGTAGGCGCTGCCGTCGGCCCAGTGATAGGCGCGCGGCAGCGGGCTGTGGCAGGCGGTCTGCTCGAAGGCGAATGCGCCCTCCTCCAGCCCGTCGTTGAGGCGCTGGTAGACCGCTTCCAGCTTAGGCTTGCAGTAGTTCCAGTCATCCAGCGCGGCCTGCAGCGTGGCGGCGATCTGCGGCACTTTCACCGCCTGGGCGAGATCACGGGAGACCACGACGAGCACGCCGTCGCGGCCCTGGTTGAGGGTTGCGAGTTTCATCAGGATTCCTTGCCCGGCGCACGCCAGGAGTTGACGTATTCGGGGACATCGACGGCTGCGGCGGCCTCGCCGACTTCCAGCGCGCGGCGGGTGTCGATCATCACCGCCACCTCGTCGGCGAAGGTCGCCGGGTCGGTGCTGGCCTTCTTCAGCGCCTTCGGGTGCGGCCCGTGGGCGAAACCGCAGGGATGGAAGGTGACCATGCCCTCCTCGATGTTGTCGCGGCTGAAGAAGTTGCCGCGGTGGTAGAACAGCACCTCATCGTAGTCGTCATTGTTGTGGTAGAAGGGCACCTTCAGCGCGCCCGGGTCCGATTCGATCGGCCGCGGGCAGAAGGTGCAGACCACGAAGCCGCCGCCCACGAAGGTCGTGTGCGCCGAGGGCGGCAGGTGGTAGCGGTGACTCATCAGCGGGCGGATATCCCGCCAGTTCAGGCGCCACACCGTGTTGGTGCCGTGCCAGCCGACGGCGTCGAGCGGGTTGAAGGGAAAGGTGACCCGGCTCAGCTGCTCGTGGCGCTTGATGTGCACGACCCAGCGCTCTTCATCCTGCTGCGCCAGGAAGGCCTCGTCGATGTGCGGGTGCTCGAGCACCGCCGGGTCGAAGACCGCGTGCGGGCCCACCATGCCGCGGTCCGGCAGCCGGTAGGCGCCGTCGCGGTTCTCGATGACCAGCAGCTGCAGCGGGCTGTCGACCGCCAGCCGCCACTGCGTGCCGCGGGGGATGAGCACGTAGTCGCCGTCGCGCAGGGGCAGGTGGCCATAGTCGCAGAACAGGGCCCCGGCACCCCGGTGCACGAAGAGCAGGTCGTCGCCGTCGCTGTTGCGCACGAGGTGATCCATGCTCGCGTCGAGGCGCCAGAAGCGCAGGCTGACATCCGCGTTGCCGAGGAACGGCGGCACCGCGAAGGGCGACGGCGCCGCCGCGTCGAGACGGTTGAGGTCGAAGGCGTAGGGACGCAGCGGGCCCTCCCAGTCGACCCAGCCCGTGGGCGGGTGGCGTTGGTGCAGGTGGCTCGCAGGGCCGAAGAAGCCCTCGCGCCCCAGCTCGCGCTCGTAAGTGCCCTCCGGCAGGTCGCAATGGGCCTGACGGGAGTGCACACCCTCGCGGATCGGCACCGGTATCCATTGGCTGCTCATGGCGCGACTCCTCGTTCCTGGCCTGAAGATCACACTCAGTCTAGGTCATATAGTTTCATTTGCAACTTTTATCGTTGCATATGCAACGGCCTGGCGGCTCCGTATACTGCCGGCAGGAGGACACGCCGTGGCCCACGCCCTGCAGCTCAAACAATTCCTGCCCTACCGGCTCAATGACCTCGCCGAGCGGGTATCCCGTGGGCTCGCGCAAAGCTACAGCCGCGATTTCGACCTCACGGTCGCGGAGTGGCGCGTCCTCGCCACGCTCGCCGAGCACGGCGCCGGGCAGGCGCGGCAGGTCGCCCGCTGGACCAACCTCGACAAGGTGCGCGTCTCCCGCGCCGTCAGCCGCCTGGCGGCGCGCGGGCTGATCCGCCGGCGCCGCAACGAGGACGACCAGCGAACCGCCGATCTCTCCCTCACCCGCGCCGGTGACGACCTGGTAGCGACCATCGCCCCGCGCGCCCTCGCCTGGGAAGCGCGGCTCCTCGACGGCCTGCCGCCGGCCGAGCAGCGGGCACTGCAACGCGGCCTCGCGCTGCTGGAGGCGCGCCTCGACGCGCTGGAAGCCGAGGGGCCGCCATGAAGCTGGACCGCATCGACCGCGCCATCCTCAAGCTGCTGCAGGCCGACAGCCAGCTCACCCACCAGGCCATAGCGGAACGCGTGGGCAGCTCCAGCTCGTCGATCTGGCGGCGCATCCAGGCCCTCGAGGCCGGCGGCGTGATCACCGGCCGCGTGGCGCTGGTCGATGCCGAGAAGGTCGGGCTCACGGTAAGCGTGATCTGCAACGTCAAGCTCGCCCACCACAACGACGAGTCCCGCGTGGAGTTCGAGGCGCTGGTGCAGGCCGCACCGGAAGTGGTCGGCTGCTATGCCGTCTCCGGCAACCACGACTACACGCTGCTGGTGATGGTGCGCGACGTGAAGGACTACGAGCGCTTCCTGACCCAGACCCTCCTGAACAGCCCCTGGGTGGATGCGGCCTCCTCCAGCTTCACGCTGCGCACCGTCAAGCGAACGACTGCTGTCGATATCTGACCCGGCGGCGGAATGGTCTCCCGCTGAAACTCCCTTACCTGAACTTTTCTTCCAAATTGCAGGCCCGTGGCGATCAAAATCGGGCGCACTTCCCACGCGCGACCGCCTAGCATGGGACACCTGATAATCAATCGCGGGAGAGCGACCATGAGCGACACCCTTGCCAACCCCATGGGCACCGACGGCTTCGAATTCGTGGAGTACGCGGCACCGGACCCGGAGCTGCTGCGAGACCTGTTCACGCGCATGGGGTTTCCGGCGGTCGCCCACCACCGCACCAAGGACGTGACCCTGCACCGCCAGGGCGATATCAACTTCATCATCAACGCCGAGCCGGACAGCTTTGCCCAGCGCTTCGCGGCGGAGCACGGCCCCTGCGCCTGCGCCATGGCCTTCCGCGTGAAGGACGCGCGCGCCGCCCTGGCGCGCGCCCGGGAGCTGGGGGCGACGATCATCAATGAGCCGGTCGGCCCCATGGAGCTCAACATCCCGGCCATCGAGGGCATCGGCGGCAGCCGCCTCTACCTCGTCGACCGCTACGGCGACCGGACCATCTACGACGTCGACTTCGCCCCGCTGCCGCAAGCGGAAAGCGCCGCGGCAGGCGGTACCGGGCTCACCTACATCGACCATCTGACGCACAACGTGCAGCGCGGCAACATGGACAAGTGGGCCGGCTTTTACGAGACGCTGTTCAACTTCCGCGAAATCCGCTTCTTCGACATCGAGGGCAAGAAGACGGGCCTCAAGAGCCGCGCGCTCACCAGCCCCTGCGGCAAGATCCGCATTCCGATCAACGAGTCCTCCGACGACAAGTCGCAGATCGCCGAGTACCTCTCCGAGTACAACGGCGAGGGCATCCAGCACATCGCCCTCGGTACCGACGACATCTACCGCACCGTGGACCAGCTCCGGGCCCGCGACCTGACGCTGCAGGACACGCCGGAGACCTACTACGAGCTCATCGACGAGCGCCTGCCCGGCCACGGCGAGGACGTCGAGGCGCTGCGCGAGCGCCGCATCCTCATCGACGGCGGCGAGGACCAGGGCGGCGGCTTCCTGCTGCAGATCTTCTCCGCCAACGTGATCGGGCCGATCTTCTTCGAGTTCATCCAGCGCAAGGGCAACGACGGCTTCGGCGAGGGCAATTTCCAGGCGCTGTTCGAATCCATCGAGCTGGACCAGGAACGCCGCGGGGTAATCTGAGGCAGCACGTCGACACCCCGCGCACCGGGAGAGGCACCCCATGACCACCGACGCAGCCACCAGCCAGGAAGCCATCATCGCGAGCCTGCCGTCGCACCTGCGGCCCTTCGTGCAGCGGCAGGACTACGCGCAGCAGTACACGCCCCGGGACCAGGCCGTGTGGCGCTTTCTCCTGCGCCGGCTTACCCGGCAGCTGGCAGACAGCGCCCACCCGGTCTACCTCGAGGGCCTGGAGCGCACGGGCATCGCCCCGGATCATATCCCGTCCATCGACGAGATGAACGCCTGCCTGGCACGCCTCGGCTGGCGCGCGGTGGTCGTCGACGGCTTCATACCGCCGGCGATCTTCATGGAGTTCCAGGCGCTGAAGGTGCTGGTGATCGCCCTCGACATGCGCAGCGTGGAGCACACGCTGTACACGCCGGCGCCGGATATCGTGCACGAATCCGCCGGCCACGCCCCCTTCATCGTCGACGTGGACTACGCGGAATTCCTGCAGCGTTTCGGCGAGGTGGGCATGCGGGCGATTTCCACGAAGCACGACTTCGACCTCTACGAGGCCATCCGCCGCCTGTCCATCCTCAAGGAATCCCCGCACAGCACCGCGGCCGAGATCGACGAGGCGAGCGCGGAGCTCGAGCGGCTGGCGAACGCCGACGTGGTACCGTCGGAAGCCGCCCTCCTCGCCCGCCTGCACTGGTGGACCGTGGAGTACGGCCTTGTCGGGGAACTCGACGACTACCGCATTTTCGGTGCCGGCCTCCTTTCCTCCCTCGGCGAAAGCCGGCACTGCCTCGACGACGCGCGGGTGAAGAAGCTTCCGCTGACCGTGGACGCCGTCGCCTACCCCTACGACATCACCGCCGAGCAGCCGCAGCTCTTCGTCACCCGCAGCTGCAAGCACCTGAGCCAGGTGCTCGAGGAGTTCGCGGCGAGCATGGCCTTCCGCCGCGGCGGGGCCGAATCGCTGCGCAAGGCCATCGCTGCCGAGTCTGTCTGCACGGCGGAACTCGACTCGGGCGTGCAGGTCAGCGGGCAGTTCGTGGAGGCCCTGACCGACGCGGTGGGCAACGCCATCTACTACCGCACCGATGGCCCCACGCAGCTGGCCTTCCGCGGCCGCGAGCTCTACGGCCACGGCACCGACAGCCATGCGGCCGGCTTCGGCTCGCCCGTGGGCATGCTCAAGGACTTCAGCCGCTGCCTGTCCGATTACACGGTGGATGAACTCAAGGCCCACGCCATCGTCGAGGGCGAGGTGGTCACGCTGGAATACCTCTCGGGCATCACCGTGCGCGGCCGGCTCCGCGGCATCGTCCGCCAGGAGCACCGCAACCTGCTGCTGAGCTTCGAGGAGTGCACCGTGACGGCCCTGGACGGCCGCGTGCTCTTCGACCCGGCCTGGGGCACCTTCGACCTCGCCGTGGGCGCGGCGGTCACCTCGGTCTTCGGCGGCACGGCGGACCGGGACCGCTACCGCCTCTACAAACCCCTGCCGGCGACGCAGACGCAGCGGCCCGACGTGGACGAGGCCCTGATGAACCTGTACCGCAAGATCGACGCGCTGCCGCCCGGGACCGTCGACCCGGCCGCCGCCGCGGCCATCGAGGCCGGCCTGGACCTCTACCCGGGCGAATGGCTGCTGCGCGTGGAACTGCTGCGCCGCAGCGAGGACTGCGAGCTGCCGGCGCCCCTGGCAGAGCGCGTTCGGGCTGAGCTCGGCGAGCTGGGGGAAGACCCGGCGCTGGCCGAGGTGGTCGAGGTCGCCCTCGCCGCCTGACCACGTCACGGCGGAGTAAACGGGGTAGAATCGCGGCATGCGCCTGCTGCATGCCCTGCCCAACCTGCTCACCGGTAGCCGGCTCCTGCTGGCCCTGCCGCTCGCCCTCGCCATTCTCGACGGCCACTTCACCACCGCCCTGCTCATCGCGGCCATCGCCGGCCTGACCGACGCCCTCGACGGCCTTCTCGCCCGGCGCCTGGATGCGCGCTCGCGCCTGGGTGCGGCGCTGGATCCGCTGGCGGACAAAACGCTGATTTTCGCGGTTTTCGCCAGCCTCGCGGCCGTGGGCATGATGCCGGCCTGGGTCGCGGCGGTGGTCATTCTCCGCGACGTGATCATCGTGTCCGGGGCGCTCGCCTACCAGCTGCTCATCGGCGACCTGGAGTTCTCACCGACGGTCCTGTCCAAGGCCAACATGGCCGTGCAGGTGCTGTTCCTGGTCACGGTCCTCGGCAACGCGGTCGGCGGCTGGCTGCCGGCGCCGGCGCTGGTCGCGTTCACCACCGTGGTCCTGGTGGTCGCCATCGCCAGCGGCGTGCAGTACGTGGTGCTCTGGTCCCGCAAGGCCCTCGCGGCCCGGCACGAGGGCTGATGCCGTGGCCCGGGAAACGTCGATCAATGTGCTGACCTACAACATCCACAAGGGCTACTGCAGCGGCAACCGCCGCTTCGTGCTCGACGCCATCCGCGAGCGCATCACGGAAACCGGGGCGGACATCGTGTTCCTGCAGGAGGTGCACGGGCGGGCGGAGAAGAGCGAGGCGCGCCGGCGGCGCTTCTCCTACCCGGACCAGCCGCACTTCGAGTACCTCGCCGAGCAGGTCTGGCCCCACTACGCCTACGCGCGCAACGCCATCTACCGCAAGGGCGACCACGGCAACGCGATCCTCAGCAACTACCCGATCCTCGACTGGGAGAACATCGATGTCTCCATCTTCCCGCGCTCCAGCCGCAGCATCCTCCACGGCGTGATCCACGTGCCGCAGGTCGATGTACGGCTGCACACGCTCTGCGTGCACCTGGGCCTGCTGGAACAGGAGCGCAAGGAACAGCTGCAGGCGCTGGCGCAGCGCATCGAGGACCACGTACCCCACGACGAGCCGATGATCCTCGCCGGGGATTTCAACGACTGGCGGCGGCGCGCGGAGCGCCACCTGCAGCTCAGCCTCGAGATGGAGGAACTGTTCGTGGCCCTGCAGGGCCGCCACGCCCGCACCTTCCCGGTCTGGGCGCCGCTGTTCCCGGTGGACCGGATCTACTTCCGCGGCCTCACGCCCATCGCCTGCGAGCGCCTCGGCGAGGGGCACTGGCGGGATCTCTCGGACCACGCGGCCCTGCTCGGGCGCTTCAGTATCGCCAACCCGGCCTGAGCGCCCGCGACCCGGTCAGCCGCGCCAGGGCTGTTCATGTTAGGCTCCCGGTGAATCGCGTCACCGTCCGGCCTTCCGGGCGGCACCCGGGGGGAGGACCCATCGCTGAACCCGCACCACTTTTCGTCTGCGGCTGCGCCCGCAGCGGCACCACGGCCCTGGCCCAGCTGGTGGGCAGCGACCGCCGTGTGCTCCTGGGTATCGAGCGCTATGCAAAGCTCGCGCGCGATCGCTTCGCAATCGGCCCGGAGCACCTGGAGCCCGCGCGCTTCGCGCGGATAGAAGACGGCGATACGTTCTACGACAGCTTCGATGGCCGGCACTACTGGGACGCGCATTTCGCCGACAAGCTCGCCGGCCGCCTCGAACTGGCCTACGTCGGTGACAAGAAGCCGATTCTCTACCGCTTCTGGCGGGAGCTATTCCAGCGCTTCCCCGACGCTCGCCTGCTGTTCATCTACCGCGACCCGCTCGCCGTGGCCCGCTCCTGGGAGCGCCGCGCCCGGGTCCCCGGGGGCAACTGGCCGCGGGCGCGCGACGCCGGCGCGGCGATCGATGAATGGAACCATTCCAGCGCCTGCATCCGGGAAGCGGTCGCCGCTCGCCATCGCGTGGGCATCCTTTCCTACGAGCAACTGTTCGAAGACCGCTGGATGGACCGGCTGTTCGCCTGGCTCCGGCTGAAGCCCTCCGCGGAAGTCCTCGCCGCCGGCGAGCGCCTTGGGGCCGCCCACCAGCGGGCGCTGGAGAAACGCGGCGACGGCGAACCGCTCGACCTTGACGAAGCGGCGCTCGAGGCGCGGGTGGACCAGGACAGCTGGCGCTGGCTCAAGCGCAAGCGCCTGGCCTGAGCCGGCCCGTCCACGGCCGGCCTACTCCTCCTCGAGGTTGAACAGCTGCGTGTTGCCCCCCTTGGCGACTACGTTGTCGGTGCGCGTTTTCTCCGTGGCGAAGCGCGGCAGGTAGTGGGGACCGCCGGCCTTGGGGCCGGTGCCGGAGAGGCCCTGGCCGCCGAAGGGGTTCACGCCGACGATGGCGCCGACCATGTTGCGGTTGATGTAGGTGTTGCCGACCCGCGTGGCCTGGAAGACTTCCCGCGCGAAACCGTCGATGCGGCTGTGCACGCCGAGCGTCAGGCCGTAGCCGCTGGCGTTGATGGCCTCGTACACCTGCGGCAGTTCCTCCACCCGGTAGCGGATCACATGCAGGATGGGCCCGAAGACCTCGCGCTCGAGCTGGTCCAGGCGCTCGATCTCGTAGACCCGGGGCGGGAAGAAGTAACCGCCGCGGCCGTCGGCCGGGGGCTCGCAGGCGGCGACCAGCCGGCCTTCCCGGTCCATGCGCTCGGCGTGGCGCTCGAGGTTCTGGCGGGCACCCAGGTCGATTACCGGGCCGATGTCCGTGGCGAACACCGCCGGATCGCCCAGGCGCAGTTCGGCCATGGCGCCGGCGAGCATCGCGAGCACGCTGTCGGCAATGTCTGCCTGCAGGTACATGACCCGCAGCGCGCTGCAGCGCTGGCCCGCGCTCTGGAAGGCGGAGATGATCACGTCGTCCACGACCTGCTCCGGCAGCGCCGTGGCATCCACGAGCATGCAATTGAGACCGCCGGTCTCGGCGATCAGCGGCACGATGGGGCCGTCGCGCTCGGCAAGGCTCTGCTGGATGCGCCGGGCGGTGTCGGTGCCGCCGGTGAAGGCCACACCGCGGACCCGGGGGTCGGCCACGAGCTGCGCGCCGACCGCGCCATCGCCGGGCAGGAGGTTGAGCACCTCGCCGGGTACGCCGGCGGCGTGGGCCAGGCGGACGATCTGGGCGGCCACCAGCGGCGTCTGCTCCGCGGGCTTGGCCACGACCGTGTTGCCAGCCACCAGCGCTGCCACGACCTGCCCGGTGAAGATCGCCACCGGGAAGTTCCAGGGGCTGATGCAGGCGAACACCCCGCGGCCGTGCAAAGACAGCTCGTTCACTTCGCCGGTGGGCCCCGGCAGCCGCTTGACGGCAAAGCCGGCACGGGCCTGCTGGGCGTAGTAACGGCAGAAATCCACGGCTTCGCGCACCTCGGAGAGGCCGTCGTCGATCGTGCGCCCGGCCTCGGCGGCAACCAGGCCCATGAGTTCGCCGCAGTTTGCCTCCAGGGCCTCGGCGAGACGCTCGAGGCAGGCGGCGCGGGCTTCGACACCGAGCGCATCCCAGCCGGGCTGCGCCGCGCTGGCGGCGGCCAGGGCGGCATCCACCGCGCCGGCATCCGCCTCCAGCACTTCGCCCACCACGAGCTCCGGCGCCGCCGGGTTATGCACGGGCCGGCCGGCACCGGGCAGCTCCCGGCCACCGACAATGGGCGCGGACCGATGCGGCTGTGCCACCCCGGCGGCCATGGCGGCCTGCAGCGTGGCGAGTTCGCCGGGGTCAGCCAGGTCGATACCGCGGGCATTGGCCCAGGGCAGCGCCTCACCGCTGTAGAGCTGGCGGGGCACGGGAATCCGGGTATGCCGCCAACCGGGCAGCTGCACCGCTTCGTCCAGCGGGTCGCGCAGCAGTTCCTCCGGGGGCACGCGGGCATCGAGAAAGCGGTTCACGAACGAACTGTTGGCGCCGTTCTCCAGCAGCCGCCGCACCAGGTAGGGCAGCAGGTCCCGGTGGTTACCGACCGGCGCATAGACGCGCACCGGCAGCTCCGGATCTTCGTCCTGCAGCTCGTCGTAAAGAAGGTGGCCCATGCCGTGCAGGCGCTGGAACTCGAAGGCCTTGTCGCCGGCGAGCGCGCGCACCACCGCCACGGTGTGCGCGTTGTGGGTGGCGAACTGCGGATAGATCGCCTCCGGGGCGTCGAGGAGGCGCGCCGCGCACTGCTCGTAGGCGAGGTCCGAGTGGCACTTGCGGGTGAACACCGGGTAGTCCGCCAGGCCCTGCTCCTGCGCGTGCTT
>CAJWWA010000115.1 GCA_913048495.1 uncultured Halieaceae bacterium | reverse complement strand
CCCCGCCGCTGGCCAACCCGGAATCGCACGCGTCTGCACTCGAGACTTCCGACCCGGTAACCCGCCCAGCCTGTAACCCGCATGACCCGGTGTATCGCGACCTTACCGTGCCTTACGGGCAAGGGACGAGAAGTGCCACGGCCGGCAAGACGGAGGCCCCGTGCGATGAATAGGGCCTTCTTCCTCGCAACGGTGGGCGCGATGCTGTGGCTGATCGCGGGCCCAAGCTGGGCCGCCGATCCGGCCGATACCCAGTCTGGGAAAACCACGACGAGTGTGACCGTCCTGGAGCGGACGCCGCTCACCGAGCACGAGCGCGCCCGGGCCGGGCTCTGGGGCCTGTCGGCAGAGGAGTGGCAGCGCTATCGAACGCTCATGGAAGGGATCCGCGGCAGCATCAGCCCCGGGACCATCTCGCCCATAGAGGTCCTCGGCATCCACGCCCGTGATGAGACCGAGCGCCGCAAGTATGCCGAGCAGTGGGCCGTGATGATGCGTGAGGACGCCGGACGCATCCTCGCCTTCCAGCAGGCCTACGACGACGCGGGGCGCCGGTTGTACCCGCATGAGACGCTCATCGATGTCGCGCGTCTGCCCGAGCAGACCGATGGCGGCGAGGGGCTGCGGCGCACCGACCGGGTGTTGCTGTTCGCGCGCCCGGATTGCGCCGCTTGCGATGCGCTGCTTGCGCGGGTTTTGGCGCGGCTCGATCGTCTCGACGGTGTCGATGTCTTTCTGACCGGTATCCCAGCGGGCGACGAGGGCGCCATTCGGAACTGGGCGATCGAGCGCGGTATCCGTCCCGAGTGGGTCACCGCGCGACGCGTGACCTTGAACTTCGAGGGTGGCGCACTCGCGCGCGTTGCGCCCGGGCGAGACGAGCTTCCCGTCCTCATGCGTCGTCGGGGCGGGTCTGTCACACCGTTGTCGGGATCCGCGCTGTGAGACGGTACCTTGGCTCCCTTTTTGCGCTGGCGGCGATCGTGGTGGCGTCGCCTCCGATCCTCGCCGCCGCCCCGGTTTCCGAACTGGGCGTCCCGGAAGGTTACCGCCGCGTGGCGGCGGCGCATGGGATCCCGGGCGAGCTGTTCTATGCCGTCGCGCTCGCCGAGAGCGGCAAACACATCGAGCACTTGCGCACGACGCGGCCTTGGCCTTGGACGCTCAACATTCAGGGGGAGGGGAGGTACTTCCCCAGTCGCCAGGCAGCGGTGGTCGCCGCGCAGGAGGCGCTCGCCAAGGGGCGCTGGTCGATCGATATCGGCCTCATGCAGGTCAACTGGGCCTACCACAGGACGGCGCTGCGCTCGGTCGAGGCGGCCATCGACCCCTACCACAACCTCGACGTGGGCGCGGGGATCCTCGCCGAGTGCTTCCGGACGCTGGGCGACTGGTGGGCGGCCATCGGCTGCTATCACGCGCCCGGCAATGCCGAGCGGGCGGCCCGCTACCGCGAGCGGGTCAAGCGCATCTGGTCCCGCGTCACGGCGATCGGGTAGTGCCCGGATGCGTCCGGCGCGATCGGCAAGGTTTCTCCTCGCGACGCTCGGCCTGTGGACCGGTGCTGCGGTCGCCGAGCTCGCGATCGTCTACGACAGCGGCAACACCGCGCCGCTCGCACCCTACCTGCAGGCCTTCAGTGAGCTGCCGGCGGCGGCACCGGTCGAGACACAACCCGGCGACAGTCTGGGTGCGGCCGATCTGACGCGGCTGCTGCCGATTCGCACGCCGACGCTGACACCGGGGCCGGTGTCGCCACGTCCGCTCTCTCTCCCGAACGGGGCGACGCTGCCGCGGCCGCTCTTCCTGATTGGCGCGGATCCCCAATCGCGACAGTGGCTCGAGATGCATCGCGAGCGGCTCGCGGAGATCCGTGCGGTCGGTATGCTGGTCAACGCGGACTCAAAGGCGGATCTGGAGGCGATCGCCGCGATCGCGCGGGGCCTGCCGATCCTGCCCGCGTCCGCGACGGACATCGCGGAGACCCTGGGGCTCAAGCACGTTCCGGTCCTGATCTCCCGGCGTGGCATCGAGCAATGAGTCCGCATCCCGTCGAGGCGCTCCTGCGCCCGCCGGTGGAACTCTGGTCGGCCCTGGTCGCGGCCGCGACCGGCGCCATGGCGGTCCTCGCGCCCTGGGCACTGATGATGCCGCCGGGGGTAGCCCATGCGGCCGCCGCAGCGCTGTTCACCCTGGCCGGCATCCGCACACGCCAGGCGTGGCGGGTCATCCGCTACCAGCGCAACATGCGCCGTCTGCCGAGCTACAGGCTCCGCGCCGATCGCATTCCGCTCAGCCGCCACAAGCTGTTTCTCGGCCGCGGCTTCCGCTGGACCCAGCGACACACGCAACGCCTGCGCGACACCATCCGCCCCGAAGTGCAGCACTACGTGCAGCCCGGCGCGCTGTACCAGTGGGCACGGCGGAAAGAGGTTGCCTGGGAATCGGTCCCGGTACTCAACGTCGTCGCCTGGCTGCTGCGCCAACCGCGCTGGTGGAATCCGCTCAGGCCTCTACCGGCGGTCGGCGGCACGCCGGCACTGCATGCGGTGGAGCCCGACGAGCAGGATGTCTGGATGGACCTCGGCGAGCGCGTGGGCCACACCCTGGTGCTCGGCACGACCCGGGTCGGCAAGACCCGGCTCGCCGAGATCCTGATCACCCAGGACATCCGCCGCGGTGACGTGGTCATCGTCTTCGACCCGAAGGGTGATGCCGACCTGCTGCGGCGCGTCTATGCCGAAGCCAAGCGGGCGGGACGCACCCAGGACTTCTATCTGTTCCATCTCGGTTTCCCCGAGGTGTCGGCGCGGTACAACGCCATCGGCAATTTCTCGCGGATCACCGAGGTGGCGACCCGGATCGCGAATCAGTTGCCGAGCGAGGGCAACTCGGCCGCCTTCAAGGAGTTCGCCTGGCGCTTCGTCAACATCATCGCCCGGGCGCTGGTGGCACTGGGGCGTCGGCCGGACTATCAACAGATCCGGCGCTACATCAACGATATCGAGCCCCTGTTCGTCGAGTACGCCCGCGAGCACCTGCGGCGCTTCGGTGAGGAGAACTGGAAGGACGAGGTTGAGGAGATCGCCGCCAAGATCAGTGAGCGGAATCTGTCCTCGGCGCTCAAGGGCCGGGATCGCGACGCAATCGCCCTGATGCGCTACCTGCAGGCGCAGGACCTCTACGACCCGGTGCTCGATGGCCTGGTGTCCGCGTTCAAGTACGACAAGACCTACTTCGACAAGATCGTGAGCTCGGTCGGCCCGCTGATGGAGAAGCTGACCACCGGCAAGATTGCCGAGCTCATCTCCCCGGACTACCTGAACGACGACGACAGCCGCCCGATCTTCGAGTGGCTGGAGGTGATCCGCCGCAACGGCATCGTCTACGTTGGCCTCGACGCGCTGACCGACACGACCGTCGCGAGCGCCGTGGGCAACTCCATGTTCGCGGATCTGGTCTCGGTAGCGGGGCACATCTACAAGCACGGGGTCGCAGAACCGACGGATGAGTCGCCGGCCCCGAATCCGAGCCGCGTCCCGACGATCTCGATGCACGCCGACGAGTTCAATGAGCTGATCGGGGAGGAGTTCGTGCCGCTCTTGAACAAGGCCGGCGGCGCGGGCTTCCAGGTGACCGCCTACACCCAGACCTGGTCCGACGTAGAAGCGAAGATCGGCAGCCGCGCCAAGGCCGGCCAGGTGGCCGGCAATTTCAACACGATAATCATGCTGCGCGTGAAGGAGCTCGCGACCGCCGAGATGCTCACCGACCAGCTGCCCCGCGTCGAGGTGTTCACGCTGATGAACGTCTCGGGCGTCAACGACTCATCGGATCCGATGTCGGGCGTCGACTTCCAGTCCCGCAACGAGGACCGCATCAGCGTCTCCGAGGTGCCGATGCTGACGCCGGCGGAGCTCGTGCGGTTGCCCAAGGGCCAGGCCTTCGCCCTGCTCGAGGGTGGCCGGCTGTGGAAGGTCCGCATGCCATTGCCTGACGATAGCGGCGACCCGGCGATGCCCAAAGACCTCGCAGCCATCGCCAACGAGATGGAACGCACCTACATCACCAACGACCACTGGTACCGGACACGGGAAAGCTGGTGGCACGCCATCGCCGATACCGATGCGCTGGTGACCCCGGAGGCCGAGGAGGGTGGCTGAGGCGACCGCCGATCCCCGGCGGCGGGATGTCCGCCAAGGCCTCATCTCCCGGTTTCTCACGACCCTCGCCCAGGGGGTCAAGTGGCTCCTGCTCTCGCTCGTGTTCTCGATCCTCACCGAGTGGGTGGGCATGGCCTTCTGGTGGCCGGAGCAGGGGCTCGACCACAGCCGCGACATGCTGGCCGCCGAGATCGGCTTCCTACAGGCCGACTTCGGTCGGAGCCTGGTCAGTTCGGATCCCGCCCGGTTCACCAAGACCGTCGCGGACCGGACCTACTACGTCCTGTTCGAGTTCACCCGGGTAGCCGGCTTCATCGAGTGGATCGGCCAGGCGCCGGCGCCGGGCGAGTCGGGGCTGCGGTCACGGCTGCACGCCGGGTTTCAACCGGTCGCCGAGTATGTGCTCGCCGCGATGCAGGTGACACAGGTGTTCTCGGTCCGGCTGGCGATTCTGGCGCTGGCCATGCCGGTGTTCGTGATGTTCAGCCTGGTTGCCTTTGTCGATGGCCTGGTGAAGCGAGATCTACGCCGGTGGGGCGGGGGACGCGAGAGTTCCTTTGTCTACCACTGGGCCAAACGGTCGGCGCTGCCATTGCTCGTTCTCACCTGGGTGATCTATCTGGCGCTGCCATTCAGTCTGCACCCGAGCATCGTCGTGCTGCCGTTTGCGACGCTGTTCGCGCAGAGCGTGGCGGTGACGGCGAGCACGTTCAAGAAGTATCTCTGACGGATCGGCCCGCAGCTTGGAAAGCAAGCCGTTGCCGGTATCCATTTCCCGTAGAGCGCCACTGTGCGAAGTTCGATCATTCGCGTCATGCACGGTCACATCCACAAGTACATGAACGCACCCTGGCTAGCGGTGATTCTTGTTATGGGCCTGGTGTTCGGCCTATCACCAGCAATGGCGCATCCCGACGCCGAGCGCGAAGCCTTCGCCCGGCTGATCCACGAGATCGAGGCCCTCGAGCCCCTCATTGCGACGGCTGAGTCGCAGGCCACCCCTGACGCCCGCATCCGCTTCCGCTACGACTGGCTTCGCCAGGACCTCGAGCGGGTGCGTGCCGGCATCCGGGAACACATCGACGCGCCCCGTAACGAGCCGCGGACGGTTCCGCCGCTACGCGGCGACTACCGGCAGTGACGCCCAGCCATGACGCCCGCACAGAACGCAGCGTTCCAGGCTGGGTCGGGCGTCACCCCCGGAACGCTGCTCACGACGATCGCCAGTGTGGTGCTGGTGCTGGTCTTCGTCTGGGTGATGTGGGTGACCGTCGGGACGTTTCGGGCCTGGCAGGACGGGCAGGTCGCGCTGTTCGACCTCGTGTGGGCGTCGCTGCGGGCGAGCATCGTGCTGCTCGTGCTCGGCTTCTATCTGCGGTGACGGAGTGACCGGAACCGTATCGGTCCGGGTGCGAAGCCCGGGATGTGGTGATCAGGGGTCCGCCCCGCAACTTCGGAGCAATGATGATGTTCGCACAAGTGAAGAAGAGGACGGTGGTCTTGCTGGGCCTCCTCGGTCTCGCCGTCAATCCGGCGGTGTGGGCGGCACTGCCGACCCCGGTCCCGCCGAGTACGGCGCCGGCGGCCGGCGACTGGATCGGGCTGATCCAAGGCTACATCAAGGATGGCGGCCTGGTGCTGGGCCTCGCGATCGCGGTGCTGGGCTTCCTGTGGGTCGCGTACTTGGCGTTCGCGAAGTTCAACGAGGCGCGCCAGGGCAAGGCGGAGTGGGCGGAGGTCGGTGTGCTCGGCATCGTCGGTGCGGTGGTGCTGATCTTCGCGAGCTATCTGCTCACCGAAGCCGCTGGCGTCATCTGATCCGACATGACCGACCGACACGACATCCTGGCCGACCGGCTCAACGCCGAGCCCGCCATCTTCAAGGGCTGCGCGTCGAGCGAACTTGGCGTCATCGTTGGCGTGGCCACACTCGTGTGGCTACCCGTCAGTCTGATCCTGGCGGGACTCGCGGGTGCGGTCACGATGGGCTTCGGCATCGCGGGCGTCGGCATCGTCGCCACCGTGCTGTTCATGGCGAGTCTGTTCCAGCGCCTGAAGAGGAACCGCCCGGACGGCTATTACCAGCAGTGGATCGTGCTCTGGCTCGACGACCGCGGCTTGCGGCGCTCGCCCTTCGTTCGTCGAAGCGGCGCCTGGGACATCGGCAGGACGGCACATGCGACGTTACCGGTACGAGATCGATAACGTCCGCGCGCACCTGCGCTCGCTGTGGGCCGTGATCGCCATCCAGGTGGTCATCATCGCCGCGCTCTGGTTCGGCTGGAGCCGGGCGCCGGAGCGGCTGACGGTGCATATCCCGCCGGACCTGCGCTCGGGGGCGGTACTGACAGTGAACGAAGTGTCGCCACCGAATGTGTATGCCTTTGCGTTCTACATCTTCCAGCAGCTCAATCGCTGGCCGGAAGACGGCGCCACCGACTACGGTCGTGCCATCTTCCGGGTCTCGCCTTACCTGACGCCCCGGTATCGCGCCGATCTGATCGCCGAGCTCGAGCAGAAGGGCCGCCAGGGCGAACTTGCCTACCGGGTGCGCGGTGTTCAGGAGGTCTCCGGCCATGGTTACGAGGAACGACGCGTCGACCTCCTCAACGAGGATGCCTGGATCGTCTGGCTGGACCTCGACCTCCTGGAGTCGGTGAAGGGCATGACCGTCAAGCGCACCGCGATCCGTTACCCGCTGCGCGTGGTGCGCTACGCCGTCGACCTCGAAACCAATCCCTGGGGGCTGGCGCTCGACGGATTCGGCGCCGAGGGGCCGCGGCGACTGACCGATGCCGAGCTGGACGACGGAGGTGCCGATGGTGGCGCATAGCGCGTTTGGCGCCGAAACGCACGGGTGGCGGTGGTGGCTGTCCGCCATGCTCGCGGTACTCCTTCTGCTGCAGGCAGGCGGAGTCAACGCGGCAGCCGATACGCCGGAACGCATCGCCTGGCGCAAGACGCCGATTGCCGTCCAGCTTGCAGTCGGTGCCGAGCGGCTCGTCCATTTTCCGGGGGCGGTCAAGGTCGGCGTGCCACCGCAGCTCCAAGGAACGCTGCGCGTGCAGAGCATCGACGGCACGCTCTATCTGCTGGCAAGCCAGCCATTCGCCGCGACCCGCGTGATCGTGCGTGGGATCGACGACGGGCAGGTCTACCTGCTCGACCTTTCCGCTGTAGTCGACGGTGGCGGAGGTGGCCCCATTGAGATCTATCTGCCGGACGAGGAGCCAGCGAACGGCTCGGCGTCGACCAAGGCCCCAGGTCCACCGCAGTACGGCTACGTGACGTTGACACGCTTCGCCGCCCAACAGATGTATGCCCCGGCACGGTTGCTCCACGAGCTTCCCGGCGTCAATCGGGTGCCCATCGAGCGCGAGCCGGTGGCGCTGGTACGCGGCGACGCCGTCGAGGCGCTCCCCCTCATCGCCTGGCGTGCGGGCGATCTCTATGTCACCGCGGCCAAGCTCACCAACACGACGGATCGACCGCAGACCCTGGATCCGCGGACGTTGCGCGGCCGCTGGCTCGCCGCGACTTTCCAGCACAACCGGCTGCACGAGGCCGGCAGTGAGGCCGATCGCACGGTGGTGTACCTGATCTCGGATCGGCCGTTTTCGGCCTCGCTGCGGTAACCGAGTATGCCAGCCGCGACCTCCAATCGCCTGTTGCCGATTCTCGGCGGTGCCGTGGTGCTGATGTTGGCCTTCGTGACGCTGAAGTCCTGCTCGCAGGACGAGGACAGTGGCATCGTATTGGACAGCGTGCCGACGGCGCCGGCCCCGGATGCCGATACGCCCGCCGACACCATCAAGACCCTCACGGCCAACGTCGCTGCCATGACCGCCGAGGTCGAGGCGCTGCGCCGGGAGAATGCGACGCTTGCCAAAGAAAACCAGACCCTCGTCGCCAATCGCGCCCAGATCGAGGAGAACGTCGCCACGCGGCTGCGCCGGGAGCTGATTTCCCGTGAGCGGGATGCGGAGAACCAGGGTCGGATCGATTCCGGGATCCTCGCCTCGCTGACCGATCGGGTCGACCGGTTGGCGGAGTCGGTGACCCGGGCGCAGCAGGGCAGTGGTAGCGACATCCCGGTGGGACTCGGTCTCGAGGGTGTTAGTACGCAAGCGCCCGCGCCGGGCCTGGTCTGGGTGGAACCGCTCGACGCGCCCGCCGTGAAGCCGTCAGAGACTGGGCTCCTGGATCGGGCCGGGCAGACCGCGGGCGGCTATCTCGACGGTGCCCGCACTCGTACCGGGCAGGCGGTGACCAATGCGCGAGACCAGATGGACACGCTCGAGAGTCAACCCGCCTATACGGTCCCCCGCAATGCCACGCTCATCGGTTCGACGGCGATGACCGCACTGGTCGGTCGGATCCCGATCCAGGGCCAGGTGCGCGATCCGATGCCGTTCAAGGTGATCACGGGCAGCGACAACCTGGGCGCCAACGGCCTGACGGTGCCCGGCGTGCAAGGCATGGTCTGGAGTGGCACCGCGGTCGGCGATTGGACACTGTCCTGCGTCACCGGCCGCCTCGAGTCCGTCACCTTCGTGTTCGACGACGGCACCATCCGCACCATCTCGAGCGACGACCGCAGTGCTCAGACGAGCGGGCAAGGCGGACGCGACGAACCCCTCGGCTGGATCTCGGATGCCCAGGGCATCCCGTGCATCAGCGGCGAGCGCAAGACCAATGCGGCATCGTTTCTCTCGCAGCGGATCGGCGTGCAGGCCATCCAGGCGGCGGCCGAAGCGGCAGCCGAGACCACCTCGGTGGTCGGCAACCTCGGCAGCGTGACCGACAGTGTCACCGGCGATGTCGGACCCTATGTGCTTGGCAAGACCGTGGCCGGCGGCAGCGAGGAAGTGGCCAAGTGGCTGCTCGAACGCCAGTCCCAGAGCTTCGATGCGGTGTTCGTGCCGGCCGGTACTGCGGTAGCCATCCATGTCGATCGCGAACTCGCCATCGACCTCGATCCCCAAGGCAGGAAACTGAATCATGCACTCGCGACTGCGCCCGATCGTCACCATCGCCTGGATTAGCCTCGCGCTCGGCGGGTGCGCCAGCACCAAGGAGTCGGTGTTGCCGCAGGACGGGCCGTCCATGAAGGCGATCTACGACGCGCACTTCGAGGGCATGGGTGCCGACGATCCTTATGTCCTGCGTCGGGAACTGGGTACGCGTCCGCTGGGTGACAACGACGTCGACCTGGCCGGCTATTCGCGCACCGCGCACACCGAGCTCGAGACCATCTTCCCTCGGCTGCCCAACCCGACGCTGGTGATGTATGTGTTCCCGCACCTTGCGGGGTCCGAGCGCGTGCCGGTCCCGGGCTATGCCACGACCTTCACGCTCTACGACCGGGTGGAGTACGCACTGCCGGGCGAAGTCCCGAGCGGGCAGCGCTGAGGATGCCTAAGTTCTCCATGACCGCGCTCCGCCTGGCTTCAACCCAAAACCCTGCAATGGCCTCGACCGAGCCGCGCCCACTCACGACGGCCGACGTGAAGGCCTTGTACGCCCGGCCGCCGTCCTTCACCGACTTCCTGCCCTGGGTCGAGTACCTGCCGGACAGCCGCTGCTTCCTGCTCGAGGACGGCGTGAGTGTCGGCGCGCTGTTCGAGCTGACGCCGGCAGGTACCGAGGCGCGGACGCCGGGCTTCATGGCGGAGCTGCGCGACGCGATCCAGACCGCGATTACCGAAGCCATCCCGGAGCTCGACGATGCCCCCTGGATCCTCCA
>CAJWWA010000114.1 GCA_913048495.1 uncultured Halieaceae bacterium | reverse complement strand
AAGCGCACCGTGCCCTCGCCCCGGGTGTCGGCCACCGCGAGCGAGACGCGGAAGTCGCCGGTCTCGCGGCGGAGGTCGGCGTCGCCGCTGAGCGAGACCTCGAGCGGTTCCGTGGTCAGGCCGGTCAGCGTGACCGACAGGGCCGGCAGGGCGATGCGGCCGGCATCGAGGTCCGTGTTCAGGCGGCCGGCGGCGGCGATCTCCAGCGGCGGCTCGTCCGCGCCGCCGGGGACGCTGAGCAGCAGCTGCAGCGGCGTTTCCCGCCCGGCGGTGTTCACGCCCTCGGCGGTGAAGTGCTTCAGGTGAGCCAGCGAGAGCGTCTCGCCGTCGGGGTCCACCGTGCGCAGCCGGATATCCCGCAGGCTGAGTTCGCCCACGTCCAGCGCCAGGGGTGCGGCCAGGGCCTCGGCGCCGCCGGCGTCCACCCCGCGTGCCGCCCGGCGCGCCGCGTAGAGGGCATCGAGTTCGGCGTTGGACAGGCCCACGGTCGTGTCTACGGCGGCGGCGCGTGCTTCGGTAGGGTCGGCCACGCGGGTGAGCTCGGCGTCCTCGAGGAAGAGCCGGTCGATTTCCACGCTGCCGCGGAGCAGCGGCAGCACCGCCAGGCCGATGCCGAGGTTGCCGGCGCGGAGTACCGGGCCCCCGTCCGGCGTCTCGAGGGTCGCATCATCCAGCGCCAGGGACAGCCGCGGGAACAGCGACAGGGCCACGTCCCCCTGCACGGTGAGCCGGGCACCGGTCTCGGCCTCCAGGCGCTCGCTGGCCACCGCCACCAGGCGCTCCCGGTCGACGAGGAGGAGGCCGGCGACCGCGACCAGGGCCAGGACGACCAGGATGATCAGCAGGAACTTCAGGCTGCGTGCCATGGAAACTCTCCGGGTAAAGCGGATCGGGCCCTCATGGTAGTCCCCCGGGCCCGGCGGCGCACGGCGAGCTAGCCTGGCGCCGCGCCCCCGTGAAAACGACGCTCCACGTGCCGGTCGAGGATGCGCTCGCGCTCGGCGCGTACCCGGGGGTCGCTCTTCAGGGCCCACAGCGTCTCCCGCGCCCGGCGCTGCGCGGCGACCGGGTCCACCACCGGCGCGGGGTAGGCGTCGGCCGCGTACAGGGCCTGCTCCATGGGGGTCAGCTCCCAGGGGGTGTGAACGAGCGGTGCCGGCACCTCCGCGAGCTCCGGTACCCAGCGGCGGATGAACTCGCCCTCCGGGTCCTGCTCCTTCGACTGCTTCACCGGGTTGTAGATGCGGATGGTGTTGATGCCGGTAACGCCCGCCTGCATCTGCAGCTGTGCGTAGTGGATGCCCGGTTCGAAGTCGAGGAACAGGGCGCCCAGGTGCGCGGCCCCGGCGCGCCAGTCCTGCCAGAGATGGTGACAGAGAAAGCTGACCAGCATGGCCCGGGAGCGGAAGTTGATGTAGCCGGTGGCGGCGAGGCAGCGCATGCTCGCGTCGATGAGCGGCAGGCCCGTGCGCCCCTCCCGCCAGGCCGCGACCAGCGCCTCGTCGTGCCCCCGGGGGTGGGCCAGGTAGCCGCGGTTGAGATCCTCGTGCTCCATGCGGCACTCCATCTCGAACTTCTGGATGAAGTGGCAGTGCCAGTGCAGGCGCGACTCGAAGGCGGCCAGCGCCCGGCCCCAGCCCGGTTCGCGGCGCCGAGCCTCCAGCGCCTGGAAGACCTGGCGCACGCTCAGGTTGCCCCAGGCCAGGTACGGCGACAGGCGGGAGCAGCTGCGGCGGCTCGCCCCGGGGCGGGAGATGTCGAGCTGGTAGCGGCCGGCCCGCTGCTCGAGGAAGCTGGCCAGGGTGCGCCGCGCAGCGGCCTCGCCGCCGCGCTGGAACAGCGTCGCTTTCTGCTGCCAGGCCGCGGGCGGGTCGAAGGCGAGCGGCGCCAGCGCGTCGAGGGCCGCCTGCGGCGGTGGTCGATAGGCGCCCCAGTCGGGCGTGGCCAGCGCGGCGCGCATGGTCTGGCCCCAGCGCCGGTTCCAGCCGCGCCGGTGCGCGAGGCCGCGGGTCACACCGTTGCTGGGTGCCTCGGCCCAGCGGATGCCGCCGTCCCGGCACAAGCGCGCCACTTCGCGGTCGCGCTCGAAGGTCACGGCGAGGCCCGTCTCCTCGTGGGAATGCAGCGTGTCGATGTCCGCGGCGGCGTGCACGCGGCGGAGCACCTCGGTGGCGTCGCCGCGGACCGCGAGCAGCGGTGCACCGTGGTCAGCGAGCTGCGCGCGCAGGTCCTCGAGGGACTGCCAGATGAAACGCCAGTGCCGCGCGGCGTAGTGCGGGTCCGCAAGGAGCATGGGCTCCACGATGTAGAGCAACAGCAGCGGCCTGCCGCCGGCCAGGGCGCTGGCGAGCGGGGCGTGGTCCGCCAGGCGCAGGTCGCGCTTGAACCACAGTACGTCGATGCTCATGCGGTCTCGCTCTCGCCCTGGTACCGGCCCTGGAAGGGATTGCCGAGGGCCGCGCCGGTGCCGGCGGCGCGCAGGGCCACGTCGCCCCGCCGCAGCGCGCCGAGCAGGATGTAGTAGGCATCCCGGTCGACCGCACCGGGCGGCGCATCGGCCGCACGGCGGGCGCTGTCGCGCCGGGCAAAGCTTCCCTGGTAGCTCCAGTCGCGCACGGCGTGCCACTGGCACCGGGGCTGGCCGGGGAGGGGCCGGGCCGCGCGCTCCTCGAGCAGGATGGCCCCCTCGAAGGGCCAGGCCGCCAGGCGCTGGCCGGCGAGGGCGGCGCGCAGGCGATCGTTGTGCGCCGCCGCCGGCTCTTCGCCGGCACAGGCGCCGCGGCAGCGGCGCAGCTGGTACTGGAAGCAGGGGCCGCGCCCGCCCTCGAGGCCGAGGACCCGCGCGCAGAGGCCGTCGCGCCGCGCCAGCTGGCGCAGCCGCTCCTCCGCCAGCTGCTCGCTGTGGTAGAGACCGAGGGGGGCGCCGGCCAGCGCCTCGCCCTCGGGAAAGCAGGTGGGCCGGGGCTGCAGGAAGCCGCCGGGGCCGGGCGCCAGCTGCAGCGTCCACAGCCGCCGCGGCCGTCGCTGCCGGCGGTTGTAGAGCGGCAGTTCCGCCTTGATGGCCGCGTTCTCGCGCAACAGGGCACCCAGCTCGCCCGCGCAGGGCTCGCAGTCGATGCGTTCGAGGGCGTGCAGCATGCGCTGCTCGCGGCCGGGTACCCGCGCCGCCCGCAGGTGGCTGGCGACGCGGTTGCGCAGGTTCACGCTCTTGCCCACGTACAGGAGCGCCCCCGCCCGGTCGAAGAAGCGGTAGACGCCCGCGCAGGCGGGGAGACCGTCGGCCCCGGCACCGGCCAGGGGCCGGCCCCGGCGCGTCAGGCGGATCGTGGCTGTCGGCGGCTCCATGGCGCCATGATCACGGAGCGCGCCGGCGACGCCCAGCGCCGTTCAGGTTCTGTCGCGGCGCATTGGCCCTCAGGCGCTCATGGCAGCCTGGATGTCGGCGAGGCTCCGCGCGGGTCCGCTATCGATGTCCGGGAGGTGCAGCCGCCGGGTGATGTCCCGCGCCGAGATGATGCCGCGCAGGCAGTTGCTGTCGTCCTCCGTGACCAGCAAGTACTGCTCGCCGAGCGCCTGCATCGTGCAGAGCACGGCACCGACGGTCGCCGTGCTGAAGACACGGAAGTCCACCGCGTGCAGCTTGCTCCTGGGGATCATTACGTCGGCCACGGTCAGGTCGGAGCGCGGGATGTTGGTCGCGTTGGCGATACGCATGAGCTTGGATGAGCGGATATCGAGCTGGGTGACGATCCCGCGGAAGGTTTCGTCCGCGCCGATCACGAGCTTCAGCCCGCTGTGCTCCCGGCGCATGGTGGCCTCGGCGTCATCCACGCTGGTTGCGCTCTCGAGCATGGGCGGCTGGTTGCGACTGAAGTCCACCAGCAGGTCGAGGGCACGGCTGTTCAGGTTCAACAGTTCGCCCGGTTCGGGCCGGCGGACCTGGATGGCCTCGCCAAGGGGACGGGTTTCGAGTTCCCGGTAGTGTTTCATGTTCATGGTCTGTGCTCCCCGGCGCGTCCGCATCGTGCAGGCGCGTCGTCGTCAGTAAAGGAAAAGGGTTCCGGGTTTACTGGCGAGCGGGCGGGGCGCGGGAGCGGTGGGGTTCAAGGCGGGCCTCGGGGCAGAAGGCCAGGGCCGCTGCGTGGACAGGGGCGGCGTTTCCGCCGGGAAGCGCCGTGACTGTCGGCGCCGGAGCCGGGGCCAGGGCGGGATCGCTGAGCGATTCGGGACCGTCACCGGTTTCGGTAATCGCGACGGTGCTGTCGGCGAGGAGCGCACCGCCGAGGCCGGCGGCATTGGCGCCCTGGAGCACGAACAGCAGCAGCCCGCCGACGAGGGCGAGTGCCAGGCTCTGCTGTTGACGTCGTGACCGCATGTCGGATCGCCGCGTGCCTCCTTTCCTACTACTATAGACCCGCTGCGCTGCAGGTGATAGCGCGATTGTTGCTGCCGTTCACAGTCGGGAGCGTCGAGGAGACACCGTGAAGCTGACAATCAGGGAAGCCCTGCGCCGGGAGCCGGGCCGCGTGGTGGTCGAGTCCGTGGACTTGAGCCTCTATATCGCCAGCATCGAGCTCGATGGCGCACTGGCCCTGCTCGTGGACGAAGACGGCAAGCCCCTGAAGACCCGCAACCTGCTGGCCATGAAGGAGCAGCTGGCACCGCTGGCGGACTGGCCCTCGGTGCTGCGCCAGCGCAGCGCCTATGACGAGATGTGCGGTCAGTCCTGGGTGCCGGCGGACAACACGCTGGAGGTGCCCCTCGACGTGCGCGGCCAGCCCGCGCCGCGCTGGGAGCACTAAGCGCTCAAGAGTACAGGGCGCTCAAGGGTACTGGCGCAGCGTGAGCGTGTCGCCGCGCTGGGTAAACTCGACGTGGCGCAGGAAGGACATGCCCAGGAGCACCTCCCGGGTGCGCAGGCCGGAGGCGACGCCGGCCTCCACGTTGTTGAGCTCGATGTCGCCGATGCTGACGCTGTCCAGGCGCGTCGCGTAGCTGGTGCTGTCGCCGTTCGCGGTGCGCGTGACGAAGGCCCGTCCGCGCGGCAGCGCCAGCTTGTCGGCGAGGTGCGCCGGGATGGCGACACCGGTGGCGCCGGTATCGACGAGGAAGACCACCGGCTGCCCGTTGATCGCCCCGCTGGTCACGTAGTGCCCCTGCCGGTTGCGCGCGAGCACCACCTCGCGGACGCCGTCGTCGCTGACCGTTGTCGCCACCTGCTGGTTCGGGTTGTGCTGGCGCTCGATGAGGCCGGTGAAGTACCAGGTGAGCATGCCCAGGATCAGGATCCAGGCGACCACCTGCATGCCGAGCCCCATGCGCCGCTGTTCGTTGACGGGATCTGTCATGGTCCAGTTAAGAGTCCGCTGCCGCCTTCCGGTTCCCTTGCGTTTACCGCTGTACGCCCTTGCTACGCTGCCTGCGCGGGGCGGACCACACGGCGCCGCTCCTCCATCCCCAGGGTTGAGCCCCCGGATTGGCGGCCCGGCAAGCCGTGATACCATCCGGAGCGTATTCCGTCACCCCGCGGCTTTGCCGGTCGCACGGCGTAAGGAAGCGTAAGCGATGGGCTCGAACCCCTGGCAGTCCCTGCGTGCAGGCCGCGCCATCGTCATCATCGACGCCGCCCACCGCGTGGAGCGGCGCCTTCTCGATCGCTGGCTGGAAGAGCGCCTCGCCGAGCACGGCTGCCAGGCGACCATCGAGCGGGTGGTCATGCGCATCGCCCGCCGCCCGGAGCACCTCGACGCCATTCCCCTGGAGCCGATGCTCGGCAGCACCGCCGACGACGTGGTGGTCCTGCCGCTGCGGGTGGTCTGGCGCAGCTCCCTTCACGCCAAGACCACGCGGCCCCGGCCGCGCGACCTGCTGTTCGGCAACCCGCGCCGCCCGGGCGCCTGGCGCGCGAAACGCATTCTCGCGCAGCACCCGGACCGCGCCGTCTGTATCGCCGGCGAGCCGGCAACCCTCGGTGATCTGCGCGAGCGCCTGGTGCAGCGCGACGGTGCGGCGCCCCAGCCGCGGCAACTCGCGGAATTCATCGCCGCGCAGGCGGGCCTGGCCCTCGATATCGCCGAGCGGCGCCTGCAGGGCAGCCGCTACAAGGTGCCCCGGCGGGTGGCGCAGAACCTGCAGGCGAGCCCGCGCTTCCGGGCGGCCCTCGCCGAGCTCAGCGAGGAAACGGGCAGGCCCGTCGCCCAGCTGCGCCAGGAGTCCGAGGTGATCATGCGCGAGCTGGTGGCGCGGCCGGCGCCGTTCTGGCTCGACGTCATGGCGCAGCTCAACCACCTCATCATGTCACTCGGCTACGACACCGAGGTCGTTATCGACCGCGAGGGCCTTGAGCGCATCCGCCAGCTGGTGCGCGAGAACCCGGCGGCGCTGCTGTGGACGCACAAGACCCACGTCGACGGCTTCGCCGTCAACTCCATGCTCTTTGACAACGACTTTCCCAACCCGCACATCCTGGGCGGCGTGAACATGGCCTTTGCCGGTCTCGGCTTTCTCGCCCGCCGCGCCGGCGCCATCTTCATCCGCCGCAGCTTCAAGGGCGACCCTCTATATAAGCTCGTGCTGCGCCACTACATCGGCTACCTGATGGACAAGCGCTTCCCGCTGAGCTGGGCCTTCGAGGGCACGCGCTCCCGCGTCGGCAAGCTCATGCCGCCGCGCTACGGCCTGCTCAAGTACGTGATGGAGTCGGCGCACGCGACCGACGCGCGCAACCTGCACATCATCCCCATCGCCATCAACTACGACCTGATCGGCGATGTGCGCGACTACGCCGTGGAGCAGGCCGGCGCGACCAAGCAGCCCGAGAGCCTGCGCTGGTTCATCGGCTACCTGCGCGGCCTGCGCCAGCCCATGGGGCAGATCTATTTCGACTTCGGCGAACCGGTGGTGCTGCCGGAGGTGCCCTCCGTGGAGGACGAACGCGAACTGCAGAAGGTCGCCTTCCGCGTCGGCCTCGAGGTCAACCGGGTCACGCCGATCACGCTCCCGGCGCTCTTGTGCATGGTGCTGCTCGGCGCCGCGCCGCGGGCGCTGACCAGCGACGAGCTGCTCGCGGAGCTGCGTGCGCTCGTGGCCTGGGCCCGGGAGCGCGGCATCCGCCTCGCCAGTCACCTGGACCTCGACGACGAGGCGCGCCTGGACCTCATCGTCGACAAGATGATCGCCAACGGGGTGCTCACGCGCTACGACGACGGCCCCGAGCGCGTCTACGCCATTGCCAGCGAGCAGCACGGCGTGGCCAGCTACTACCGCAACAGCATCGCCCACTTCTTCGTGGACAAGGCCATCGCGGAGCTCGCGCTGATGCGCATGGCCTTCCGCAAGCTGGCCGGCGCCGAGGCGTTCTGGTCCGAGGCGGAACGGCTCAGGGATTTCTTCAAGTTCGAGTTCTTCTACGCGCCGCGGGAGGAGTTCCGGGTGAACATTGCCGGCGAACTCGCGCGCTACCGGCCGGACTGGGAGGCGCGGCTGGAGGACGAGGGCGGCGCCGGGCAGGTGCTCGACGGCTTCGGGCCGCTGGTCGCGCACAGCACCATGCTGCCCTACATCGAGGCCTACCGGGTCGTGGCGGACGTGCTCGCCCGCCAGCCCGCGGGCGGTGCCCTGGAAGAGCGCGACTGCGTGCAGCAGAGCCTCGCCTACGGCCACCAGGCCTACCTGCAGCGGCGCATCAGCTCCGAGGCCTCGATCGGCAAGCTGCTGTTCTCCAACGGCTTCAAGCTGATGGCCAATTTCGGCCTCACGGAGGCCGGCGACAGCGCCCGCGGCGAGGCGCGTCTCGCCCTCGCGCAGGAATTCCGTACCCTGCAGCGGCGCGTGGAGCGTATCCGCGCCGCCGCGCTACCCTGAGGAGGTGCCTGCCATGCAGCAGCTGAGCGCCCAGGATGCCCAGTTCCTCTACCTGGAAACGGCGCACAACCTGACCCACGTCACCGCCGTGTCCATCTACGACCCGAGCACGGTGCCCGGGGGGCGCACGGTGCGCTTCAAGGACATCCTCGCCCACGTGGAGGAGCGGCTGCGTTACAACCCGCTGTTCACGCAGCGGCTCCTGCGCCTGCCCCTGGAGATCGACTACCCCTACTGGGTGGAGGACGAGTACTTCGACCTCGAGTATCACGTCAGCCACGGGCGGCTGCCGGCGCCGGGGGACTGGCGCCAGTTCTGCATCCACCTCGCGCGCTACCACTCGCGGCCCCTGGACATGAATCGCCCGCCCTGGGAGATGTACGTGATCGAAGGGCTGGACCAGGTGCCCGGCCTGCCCGTCGGCAGCTACGCGATCGCCACCAAGGTGCACCACGCGGCCGGCGACGGCACCTCGCTGACCCGCTTTTTCGCCAGTCTCGCCGATGCCGACCCCGAGGGCACGCCGGCCGTGCCGCTGGAGGAGCCGGCCGAGCAGCCCCGGGGGGCGCCGTCGGTCATGACGCTGGCCCGCCGTGCCGTGGGCAATAACCTGCGCTCGCCGCTCAGGCTCGCCGGCGGTGTGCTGCGGGCAGCCCCGGGCCTGTTGCGCAGCGCGGAGGAGTCGGTCCTGCGCCGCGGCGCCGCGGCGGACAAGGACCGGGTAGCGATACCGCCCACCCGGTTCAACGTGCCCGTGTCACCGCACAAGGCCTTCGGCGCCTGCTTCGCGCCCCTGGACCAGCTGCGCGCGGTGCGCGAGCAGGTGCCCGGCGCCACGGTGAATGACGTGGTGCTCGCGGTCTGCGCCGGCGCCCTGCGCCGCTACCTCGAGCACCACGGGGAACTGCCGCGGGAGCCGCTGGTGGCCTGGGTGCCGGTGAATGCGCGGGCGCGCGATGGCGACGACGGCGCCAGCTCGGGCAACAACATCACCGCCATGACCACGCGCATCTTCACGGACGAGAAGGACCCGGTGAAGCGCCTGCGCAAGATCCACCGCGCCACGGTGCGCAGCAAGGCGGCCCGCGCCGGGGTGTCGGCGCGGGTCATGACGGACCTCACCCAGCACGTGCCGGCCGCCACGCAGGTGCTGGCGAGCCGCCTCCTGCTGAACACCGGCGTGGCTGCGCGCTTCTGCAACCTGTTCATCTCCAACGTGCCCGGGCCGCAGGTGCCCCTGTACATGAACGGCGCCCGCGCCGTGCACAGCCTGGGGCTCGCGCCGCTGGCCGACGGCATGGGGCTGTTCATCGCCACCCCGAGCTACAACGGCGAGATCGCTTTCAACGTCATCTCGACCCGGGAGATCCTGCCGGACATGGATGTCTTCATGCGCTGCATCGAGGACGCCCTGGCGGAGTACCGGGACCTGCCGGCGCCCGGGCGCAAAGCGCGCAAGGCGCCGGCGCGCAAGCGCACGGCGAGGCGGAAAAAGGCGGCACCTGCACGCAAAGGCGCCGCCGGGAAGCGGAAGGCCGCCGGGAAAAAAGCGGCGCCGCGGCGCAAAAGCGCGGAGAAGTCGTCGTGAGCCGCACGCTCGCCATCGCCATCTGCGGTTCCGGCGGCGCCGGCGTGGTCGCCTGCGGCGAGCTGCTGCTCCGGGGCTGGGCGCGCGCCGGTGGCCTGGGTTTCCTGCGCAAGGCCTTCGGTCCGCAGATCCGCGGCGGCGAGTCGGCGGCGCTGCTCTGCCTCGGCGAGGACGAGACCTACCTGCCCACGGCGGCCATGGACCTGCTGGTGGCCCTGGACTGGAACCAGTTTGCCCGCTTCGAGGACGAGATCGCCCTCGGCCCGCAGAGCACGGTGCTCTGCCCCGACGACGACGAGGTGCCCGCCAGCGTGCAGGCCAGCGGCGCTACGGTGGTCGCCCTGCCGATGACGGCCGCCGTCGCCGGTGCGCACCCGGAGGGCCGGCGCAACATGTTCGCGCTGGGGCTTCTCGGCCAGCTGCTCGGCCTGGGATTCCAGCCACATCGTCTGCAGCTTCGGCCCGACCTCGGCCCAGTGCCGCATGTCCTCC
>CAJWWA010000113.1 GCA_913048495.1 uncultured Halieaceae bacterium | reverse complement strand
GCCGGCCATGGATGGCCGGCGCCGAGCGCACATGGACGTGCTTGTAGCGTGTCCGTGAGGGCCTCCCCCGGGTCGCCGGCGCCACCCAAACCAGCTACCCAGTCCCCTAACCCGCCTCTGGAAACAGAGCCCGCACCCGCGCTACAGCAACCGAAAGATCATCCGGCAATTCACCGGCAGGCTCGACCAACGGCTGACCCGCCCATACCGCCAAGCCGTGATCGATCAGCAAACGGTGGAACGCCTGGAAATCACGGGTGGCGGAGAAGAGCTTGAAAGTGTCGATGCGGTAGATCACGCGGGCGAGGCGTTGGCGCCAGCGGTCGGTGGGGGTGGTGCAGCGGGGGTTGTTGAGCCAGCTGGCGAAGCGGCGGCGCCAGAGATCCGGGGCGCCGAAGCGGCCGGCGGGGAGCGGGAAGATGGCCAGGGGCTTGCGCAGGCGGGCGACCTCGACCTGCATCGAGATACTGTCGCCGGTGACCACGAAGGCATCGGCGCTGCCGAGGAGCGCGCGGTAGGGGTTGTCCTCGGGGGGGGCGTCGGCAGACCAGGTGAACAGGCGCGCCTCGGGGGGCAGGTCGCGCTCGAGGACCGCGATCACGTCCGCGGTCGTGCGCCGGCTGGTGGTGATATAGGGCGTGCCGCCCTCCGCGACCACGCGCTTCGCCTCGGCGACCAGGCCGTGGGCCACGCGTTCGTCCATGACGAAGGGGTTGGTCTCGCCGCCGACGAGGAAGGCCACCAGCGGGCGCGGCAGGTCGGCGAGGCGCGGTGCCCAGGCCTCGGCGGCCTCACGTACTGCGTCCTCTGCCACCTGCATGAAGGGCAGCGCGGTGACCAGCACGTTGGGCAGCGGCGGCATCTGGTTCTCGCCGCTGGCGATCACCAGGTCGAACTCGTCAAGAAGGCCCGAGGGCTTGCCGACCAGGGCGATCTTCGTGCGGCCGCCGCTCTGTGCCTTGACCCAGAGCGCGGCCATGGACGGGCGGCGGCCGACGGTGAGGATGAGATCCGGCCAGGGTGCTTCGAGCGGGTCTGAACGCGTCGGGTCCAGGTGCTCGAGGGTGGGGCGGTAGCGCGGCTTGCCGTAGACCCACTGCGGCAGCGGCTGCACGAAGCGGTGTTCCATGGGCCAGCCGAGGGCGTCGACGATCGTCTCCACCTGGCCGTTGTCACCCCGCTTGTCGCCGAGGATGACCCAGGTGCGCGGCGTCATGGCTCAGTCCTGGTCGGCAGCGCTGCCGTAGCCGAGGGCGGGGTCGATGCGCGCGTCGAGCAGGGCTTCGAGCTCCGCGACCTGCTCGGGGGGGAAATCCTCGCGGTAGCCGCCGACCTTGCCCCGGCGCACCTTGTAGGTGGTCGGGTCCTTGGCGTTGACGAGCTTCATGCCGCCCTGGCTGAAGGTGCCGCTGGTCTCGAGCTTGCGCAGGTTGTCGAAGGAGCCCCATTCCACCGCCTCGCGGATCTCGGCCTCGCTGAAGCTCTCGCCCACGTGGGCGAGGATCCGGCCCAGGGTTTCCACGGGCTCGGCGCGCAGGTCCTCGTAGCGGACCATGAGGCCGCGCGGGAGGGCGCGGACGTTACGGGCCCAGCCGTTCTCGTAGTCGATGAGGAATCCGAGGCCGATGTCCGAGTGGCGCACGAAGTCCCACAGCTCGACGCTGCGACGATCGATGGGGTGGTCGATGCTGGCGTTGATGAGTTCCTGCTTGGCCCGGGACTGGCGCTTGGTGAACTGGTGGTACCAGGACACCGCGATGTCGATGGGATGGCGGGCCAGGAATACCACGGGCTTGTGCCGCAGCGGGTTGTCCGGCGCGCCCTCGGCGAGCAGCTTGCCGACCTCGCCCTCGTAGCTGTAGCAGCCGTTGGTGGCGGCCAGCCGCGGGATCTCAGGGATCTTGCGGGCGAACTCGTCGGTGTTGATGAGCTTCGACTCCGGCAGGTTGTGGCGGAGCTGGTAGAGCCGGCTGATCATGGCCTTGAGCCAGGTGTTGCCGCTCTTCGGGTGGCCGATGATCAGGAAGTTCGCACGGTGCGCCTTGGACAGCTCAAGCCGGGCCAGGTACTTGCGGCGCAGGCCCACGCGCGCGCCGGCGGGGAGCAGTTCCGTGGGGGCAATGATCAGCGCCTTCTTGACGCCGTCGCTCAGGTTCAGCATGACGATTCCCGGCCCGCGGGCCGCCTGGGTGTTCAGAAAAGCCGCGAATTATGCGGGATGAGGCCCGCCCGCGCCACCGGCGAGCCTGTTAAATAAGACCGCGCGGACGCCCGTCCGCGCGCGGAACGGGCTACAATCGCGGCCATGATCATCGAGCGCTACCTGAGCCGGGAAATCCTGCATCCCTTCGGCCTCGGCCTGGGGCTGCTGGTGCTCGTGTTCGTGGGCTACTCCCTGGCGCAGCAGCTCACCCTGGCGGCCGCCGGCCAGTTCGACCTGCTCACCGCCGGGCAGCTGGTGCTGCTGCGTACGCTGATCGTCCTCGAGGTGCTGCTGCCATCGGCGCTGTTCTTCTCCGTGCTCGCCGGCCTCGGCCGGCTGTACCGGGACGCCGAGATGAGCGCGCTCTACGCCGCCGGCGTCAGCCGCCGGCGCGTGCTCGGCGCGGTGTTCCTGCTGGGCATCGCCATCGCGGTGCTCACCGGCCTCATTTCCTTGGAGGGACGGCCCTGGGCCTACCGCGAGAGCTACCGGCTGCAGGCACAGGCCGCCGCCGAGTTCGACCTCAAGAAAATGGCCACCGGCGAGTTCGTCACCATGGGCGACAGCGACTACACCTTCATCGCCGATGACCTCGACCTCGAGCGCGGGCTGCACAAGTCGGTCTTCCTGCAGAAGCCGCACGAGGACGGCGCCCGCGCCGAGCTCATCTACGCGGCCAGGGCCGCCCTGCCGACGCTGAACCCGAGCGAGCCGCTGACGGCCACCTTCTACGACGGCTACCACTACCTGCTCGACAACCGGGAGCGGCTGGACGTGACCATGAACTTCGGCACGCTCACCATCCGCCTGCCCGGCACGGAAGCCCAGGAGCGCTACCGGCGCAAGGCGGAGCCCACGGAGGCGCTGCGCCGCTCCGACCGGCCAAAGGATATCGCCGAGTACCAGTGGCGCGTGACCACGCCGCTCGCCACCGTGCTCCTCGCCCTCATCGCCGTGCCGCTGTCGCGTTCGGCGCCGCGGGAGTCACGCACGCGCAGCTTCCTGGTGGCCATCGCCGCCTACGTCTGCCTGTTCGCCATCACCAGCGCAGTGCGCACGGGCATGGAACAGGGCACCGTGCCCGAGCTGCCGGGCCTCTGGGGCACCTACGCGGTGTTCGCCGTGTTGCTGGCCGTCCTGCTCAAGCCACCCCGGCTGCCCAGGCGCCGATGAGTATTCTCACCCGCTACCTCACCGCGGCGCTGCTGCGCGGCTGGCTCATCACCTTCCTGGTGGTCGCCGCCGTGTTCGGGCTGCTCGCCTTCATCGACGAGTTGGACGCGGCCCAGGGCGAGTACGGCGCGCTCGCGGTGGCGAGCTATACCCTCATGGTGCTGCCCCAGCAGCTGCTCTCGCTGGCGCCGGTGATTCTCCTCCTCGGCACGATCATCGCGCTCGCCGGCCTGCAGAAGGGTTCGGAGCTCACGGTGATCAGCTGCGCCGGCGTGCCGATCAGCCGCCTGCTCCTCGCCATCGCCGTGCCCACGGCGGTGGTGGCGCTGCTGCTCTGGGTGGGCATGGAGACCGTGACCGCCCCGCTGCACCAGCGCGCCGAGGCCCTGCGCATGAAGCTGCGCTACGACAACCCGCACACGCTGCCGGCCGGGGGGGTCTGGTCGCGGAACGGCCGCCGCTACATCCACCTGGGCACCATGCGCGAGGAGCGCGTGCCGGCAGACATCGCTCTCTACGAGTTCGACGAGGAAGGCCGCCTGGAGCGCGCCGTCCACGCCGCGACGGCGACCGTCGGCGATGACCGCCGCTGGCGCTTCGAGGACGTGCAGGAGAAGGTCCGGGAGGATGGCCAGCTGCGGACCCACCGCCTCGACAGCCTGGTGATCGACAACCTCTGGGCCCGGCGCGAGCTGCCGGTGCTCTCGCTGTCACCGGAGAGCATGCGCCTGTCGGTGCTCTACGGCTACGGCACCTACCTGGCCGCCAGCGCCCGCGACGCGCGCAGCTACCTGAGCACCTTCTGGCAGCGCATCGCCCTGCCGCTGACCGCCGCGGCCATGGTGCTGCTGGCGACACCGGTGAGCGCCCAGCTCGGCTCCCGCCGGGGCAGCGCCGTGGGGGTGAATCTCGCCGTCGGCGCCCTCATCGGCATCGGCTTCTACCTGGGCTCGCAGATCCTCTTCGCACTGGGCACGCTCCTCGGCCTGCCGCCGCTGCTGGTGGCGCTGCTGCCGGCACTGGCCATTACCGCCTGCGCCGTGCTGCTCTTGCGACGCATGCACTGGTAGACTGGCGCGCCCACGCCGAAGGACCGCCGCCCGCCATGCGCCTGATGCTCAGCTTTTTCCGCAGCTACCGCGGCCCCACGCTGCTCATGCTGCTGGCGCTGCTGCTGTCCGGGCTCGCGGAGGGCGTGGGCCTGTCGGCCCTGCTGCCGCTGCTCAACATCGCCCTCGGCAGCGGCCGTCTCACCGGCGGCGACGCCGAACCGCCGTCGGGCTACGAGCAGGTGGTGCTCGACGCCCTCGACGGCCTCGGTATCGCCACCACGCTCGGCAACATGCTGCTCATCGTCCTCGCCGGTGTGTTCCTCAAGAGCGTGTTCCTGCTCGCGGCGCAGCGCCAGGTCGGCTACACCGCGGCGCAGGTGGGTACGGACCTGCGCCTGCAGATGCTGCGCGCCGTGCTGCGCAGCCGCTGGGAGTACTTCCTGCACCAGCCGGCGGGCAAGCTCACCAATGCCCTGGCCACGGAGGCGGAGCGCTCTTCCCAATCCTTCGTCCACGGTGCCACGGCGATCACCTTCCTGATCCAGTCGCTCATCTACGGCAGTGTTGCCTTCGCCCTGTCCTGGCGCGCCTCGCTCGTGGCTATCGTCGCCGGCGCCATCGTGATCGGCCTGTCGCATTTTCTCGTGCGCATCACCCGCCGCGCCGGGCGCAAGCAGACGCGCATGCTGACCTCGCTGGTCGGCAACCTCACCGACATCCTGCAGTCCGTGAAGCCGATCAAGGCCATGGCCCGGGAGGAGCGCGCCGACCAGGTGCTCGCCGAGGACACGCGGCAGCTGAACCGCGCGCTGCGCCGGCAGGTGCTGGCCTCGGCGCTCCTCGACTCGGCGCAGGAGCTGATGTTCGCGATCTTCATCTGCCTCGGCATCTACGCGGCGCTGGAGGTCTTCCAGATGGACCTGCCGAAGGTGATGGTGCTGGTGGTGGCCCTCGGCCGTGCCTTCTCCTTCCTCGGCAAGGTACAGAAGCAGTACCAGAAGCTCGTGCAGGGCGAGAGCGCCTACTGGGCCATGCTCGACAGCATCGCCGAGACCGGCGCCGCCGCCGAGGCGAGCGGCGGCAAGGCGCCCGCGCCGCTCGCGCAGGGCATCGCCTTCCGCGACGTGGGCTTCGCCTACGACGACCGGCACCCGGTCTTCGACGGGCTGTCGCTGGACATCCCGGCCGGCTCCCTCACCACCCTGGTGGGACCGTCGGGGACCGGCAAGACGACCCTGGTGGACCTCACCATCGGCCTGCTGCAGCCGACCCGGGGCGAGGTCAGCATCGACGGCGTGTCGCTGGCGTCCCTGGACGCCCGCGCCTGGCGCCGGCAGATCGGCTACGTGCCGCAGGACACGGTGCTCCTGCACGCCAGCATCCTGCAGAACGTCACCCTCGACGACCCGGCGCTGAGCCGCGAGGACGCGGAGCAGGCGCTGCGCGATGCCGGCGCCTGGGACTTCGTGGCGGCGACGCCGCAGGGCATGGACACGGTCGTGGGTGAACGCGGCGGCAAGCTCTCCGGCGGCCAGCGCCAGCGCATCGTGATCGCCCGCGCGCTGATCAACCACCCGCGCCTGCTGATCCTCGACGAGGCCACCAGCGCCCTCGACCCGGCCAGTGAGCAGGCCGTGCGCCAGACCATGGAGCAGCTGAAGGGCCGGCTGACCATCCTCGCCATTTCCCACAATCGCGCCATGATCGACGCGGCGGACCGCGTCTACCGGCTGCAGGACGGCCGGGCGGAACTCGGCCTGCCGTGAACCCGGCGCCGATTCCGCTGCGCCTCGGCGCGGCGCTCGCCATGGCCGCGGTCACGGTGCTGCTCTCGGTTCTCCCGGGCGTTCCCATCGAGGGCGACACGCAGTTCCAGTGGCACCTGGGCGCCGTTCCGCCCGTGCTGCAGAACGTGATGCACGTGGTCTTCTACGCGCTGCTGTACGCCTCCTGGGCCTGGGCCCTGGAGGACACCCGGCTAGCCTCTTTCATCCTTGCGGCGACGGTTTTCGCCTTCGGCCTGCTGCTCGAACTCGCGCAGCTCCAGGTGCCGGGCCGCTTCGCCTCCGTGCTGGACGGCGCCCTTAACGGCACCGGGGTGGCCCTGGGCTACCTGGCCTGGCGGGCCGGCCGGCCGGCGCGCTGACGCCGGCTCAGGCCGCCGCGACCAGCCCGCGTATCCGCGCCAGCGCGCGGTCGAGGTCCGCGGAACGCGCGGCCACCGGCACGCCCGGCGCACCGACCACCGGACCGACGTCCTCCAGCCACTCGGCCCGGCCCCCGGCCACAAGCGCCCGGTGCACCAGGGAAATGTCGCGGCTCAGCGGCTCGGGGAACCAGCGCATGAGCCCGCGGTAGAGCACGGCGCCCAGGCGCGGGTCGACGGGTCCCGCGATGCCGCCCGTGGAGTCAGCATCCCTGCGCATGCCGCCGAGATCGAACAGCGCCACCGGCCGGCCGGTACCGCAGGCCTCCGACAGCATGGCGATGCTGTCGCCAGTGACGATGAAGGCGTCGGCGAGGGCGAGGATGCCCGCGTAGGGGTTGTCCGGGGAGGCGCCGTAGCGGTGCAGGAAGTGCGGGCAGGTGTGCACGCCGCCGCTGCCGGCGAGGCCCCGCTCCAGCACCTCGGTCACCGCCGGGCGCGTGCGCGCGCTGGTCGTTACCAGCAGCGAACCGCCGCAGTCCCGGGCGCGGGCGACGGCCTGCTCGAGGAGCCGCGACGCGGCGCGCGGGCCCAGGGTGTAGGGCCCGCTGTCGCCGCCGACCAGGACACCGATCCACGGCCGCGGCAGCGGCGCGAAGCGGGCCGCCCAGGTCTCGCCGGCGCGCTGCAGGCGCTGGCCCTCCAGGCCGTGTACCGTGAGCTCGTTGTGCAGGACCCGCGGGTGCGCCGGTACCCGGTACTGCGGCGTGGTGACCAGCAGGTCGAACTCATCGAGACGGCCCCAGGGCTTGCCCACGTGCACGTAGCGCGTCAGACCGCCGGAGGCCTCGCGCAGCCAGCGCGCGAGGGGCTCGTTGCGCACCCCGGCGGTGATCACCAGGCCCGGCCAGGGGGCGGCAAAGGCGCGCCGGGAACGGCGGCGCAGTCCCGCCAGCGACGCCTGGCGGAACAGGTGCGGCCAGAACGCCCAGGCGCGGTATTCCGGGCTGATCGTCTCCAGCGGCCAGCCGAGCGCGTGGGCGGCCCCCTCGGCGAGGGCGCGCACCTGCCCGCGCTCGCCGGCCCGGTAAGCGTCGATCAACCAGATGGCTGGCATTGGGGGGAGTCCATGGGTATAGTGCGCCGGAATCTAGCGCCTGGGCGGCGCTCACGCAACCTGCGCAAGCGACACCCTGCACGAGCAACACAAGGAGGACGGCCGTGGCCGATTACCAGAGCTGCCTCGCGTTCCTGTGTGAACTGCTGCAGAAGTACAACCGTAAGCGCGTGATGATCAACGAGAACACCGGCCTGGTCGCCGACCTGGGCCTGAGTTCCCTCGAGGTCATGGAGGTGATCGAGCAGATCGAGGATCACTACGACATCTCGATCCCGCTCAATATCCTGCCGGACGTCAACACGGTGGCGGACCTGGCGCAGAAGATCCGCGACCTCAACCCCTGAGCCGCCCGGCGCCCCGCACTCCACCGAGGTCCATCGAGGGCATCACAGCGAGGGCAATACCATGCTCCTGGACAAGTTCAAGGAAATGGCGGCGTTCCAGTCGGAGCTCCGCGACCGCAAACTGAAGGCCTTCGGCGCCGTCACCGACGAGATCCTCTCCGCCACCGAGGGGGTCGTCGAGGGCCGACGGGTGATCCTGGCCGGCACCAACAACTACCTCGGCCTGTCCGCGGACCCGCGCTGCATCGAGGCTGCCCGCGAAGCGGCAAGCCGCTGGGGCACGGGCACCACCGGCTCGCGCCTCGCCAACGGCAGCTTTGCGGAGCACCAGGCGCTGGAGGCGGAGCTTGCCGCCTTCTACGGCGTCGGCCACGCCATCTGCTTCTCCACCGGCTACTCGGCGACCATGGGCACCTGCGCCACGCTGGCCGGGCCGGGGGACGTCATCCTCCTCGATGCCGACAGCCACTCCAGCATCTATTCCGGCGTGAAGCTGTCGGGCGCGGAAGTGATCCGCTACCGGCACAGCGACACCGGCGACCTCGCCAAGCGCCTGCGCCGCCTCGGCGACCGCGCCGCGAACACGCTCATCGTCGCCGAGGGTATCTACAGCATGCTCGGTGACGTCGCGCCGCTGGCGGAGATCGCCGACATCAAGCGCGAGTACGGCGCCATGCTGCTGGTCGACGAGGCGCACTCCCTGGGCGTGCTCGGCGAGCGCGGCCGCGGCGCGGCGGAAGCGGCGGGCGTGGAAGACGCCGTGGACTTCACCGTGGGCACCTTCTCCAAGAGTCTCGGCGGCATCGGCGGCTTCTGCGTCAGCCCCCACGCCGAACTCGAGGACGTGCGCTACTGCATCCGCGCCTACATCTTCACCGCCTCGTCCACGCCGTCTGTGGTCGCCTCGACGCGCCGGGCGCTGCAGATCCTCCGCGACGAACCGCAGCTGCGCGAGCGTCTCTGGGACAACGCGCGGCGCCTCTACAGCGGGCTGAAGGCGCTCGGGCTCGCGGTCGGGCCCACGCCGAGCCCGGTCGTCGCCGTGGAGTTCGCCGACCGCGAGGCGGCCATGGCGGCCTGGCAGCAGCTGTTCGACAACGGGGTCTACGTCAACCTCGTGGTGCCGCCGGCCTCGCCGAGTACCAACTACCTGCTGCGCAACAGCATGAGCGCGGCGCACAGCAGCGAGCAGGTCGACCGGATCATCGACGCCTACCGCGGCCTCATCGACGCGGGCCTCGTCACCCCCGACGCCGCCTGATGGACCGCCTGCTGATCACCGGGAACGGCCCCCTCGCCGGCGAGGTGGCCATCGCCGGCGCCAAGAACGCCGCCCTCCCGGTCCTCGCCGCGGCGCTCCTCGGCAGCTCGCCGCTCACCGTGAGCAACGTGCCCGCCGTGCGCGACATCGACACGGCCCTGAAGCTCCTCGAGCTGCTCGGCTGCCGCATCGAGCGCGACCGGGCCACGGTGCACATCGACGCCGGGGCCGTGCACAGCGTACGCGCGCCCTACGAGCTGGTGAAAACCATGCGCGGCGCCATTCTCCTCCTCGGCCCGCTGCTCGCTCGCTTCGGCAGCGCGGACGTCTCCCTGCCGGGGGGCTGCGCCATCGGCTCGCGGCCGGTGAACGAGCACATCGAGGGCCTGCGCGCCATGGGTGCGGACATCCGCATCGAGAACGGCTACATCAAGGCCGAGGCCAGCCGGCTGCGCGGCTGCCACTACGCCTTCGATGTCCCGTCGGTGACGGGCACGGAGAACCTGATGATGGCCGCCGCCCTCGCCGACGGCGCGCAGGCGGACGCGTCGTTCACGCCGGTGTCCGTGCACGTGCCGTGGCCCGAGCAGCCCTTGTCGCACATGGGGAACTCGCACGCGGGGCCGTGCCAGCCCGAGGCGCACACGCACTTGCCCTCGATGCACGCGGCGCGCGGCGCGACACAGTCGCGGTGGCACG
>CAJWWA010000112.1 GCA_913048495.1 uncultured Halieaceae bacterium | reverse complement strand
GCAACGAGCTGCAGGCGCGCCGCGCCGAGTTCGCCGAGGCGGAGGCGGCGCTGGCCCGCGCGGAGCGGGACGCGGCCTTCTTCGCCCGCGACCTCGCGCGCAGCGAGCAGCTCTCCAGCATTGCCGTGTCCGAGTCGCAGCTCGACGAGCGGCGCCAGGCCCTCGAGCGGGCCCGCGCCGATATTCATATCAACCAGCAGCGCCTCTCCAGGCTTCGCGCCGAGCTCGGCGGCGACCCGGCCCTGCCGCTGGATCAGCAGGCCGATATCCGGGCCGCCCGGGCGCGCCTGGAGCGCGCCCGGTACCAGCTGGCGCGCACGCGGCTCGTCGCTCCGGTCGACGGGGTGGTCGCCAACGAGGTGCCGCAGCCCGGCGAGATGGCGCCGGCCGGTCTCACGCTGGTGAGCATGCTCGGGACGGATCACGTCTGGCTTGAGGCCAATCTCAAGGAAACGCAGCTCGGCGCGGTCCGCGAGGGGCAGCCGGCGGAGGTCCACGTGGATGCCTACCCGGAATACGTGTTCGAGGCCGAGGTGGAGAGCCTGAGTCCCGCGAGCGGCAGCGAGTTCGCCCTGATTCCGGCGCAGAACGCCAGCGGCAACTGGGTCAAGGTCGTGCAGCGGGTTCCCGTCCGCCTCCGCCTTGCCCCGGCCGCGGACGCACCGGTGCTGCGCGCCGGCATGAGCGCGGAGGTCACCATCGACCCCCGCGGCGGGCGAGCGGCACCGGCTGCGGGAGCGCTCGCCGCCAACCGGCCGTGACCACCGCCCGTATCCGCGGCCTGGTCGCGGTCAGCGTCATGCTGAGCACCATCATGCAGGTGCTGGACACTACCATCGCCAATGTCGCCCTGCCGCACATGCAGGGTGCCCTGTCCGCCAGCACCGAGCAGGTCACCTGGGTGCTTACCTCCTACATCGTTGCTACCGCGATCATGACCCTGCCCGTGGGTTATGTCTCGCGGCGCTTCGGCCGCCGGCGGGTGTTTCTCTGCTCCGTGGCGGGCTTTACGCTGGCCTCCATGCTCTGCGGGCAGGCGGGATCCCTCGGTGAGATGGTGCTCTGGCGCGTGGTCCAGGGCATCTGCGGCGCCGCGCTGGTGCCCCTGTCCCAGTCCGTGCTCCTCGATACCTTCCCGGTGGAGAAGCACGCGAGTGCCATGAGCATCTGGGGCACGGGGGTGATGCTCGGGCCGATCCTCGGGCCCACCCTCGGCGGCTGGCTGACGGAGTACTACAGCTGGCGCTGGGTCTTCTACATCAACCTGCCCATCGGCATCGCCTCCTTCGCCGGCATTTTCTTTTTCGTGCGCGACACCGAGCCGGTCAAGCAGCGCTTCGACCTCGCCGGCTTCCTGCTGCTCGCCGTGGCCGTGGCCTCCCTGCAGTTGCTCCTCGATCGCGGCGAGCACCTGAAGTGGCTGGACGCCCGGGAGATCCAGCTTTACCTGCTGGTTTGCCTGGCGTCGCTGTATTTCTTCTTCGTACACAACCTCACCGGCAGCCAGCGCTTCTTCTCGCCGGGGCTGTTCCGGGACCGCAACTTCGTCTCCGGGGTGACCTTCATCTTCTTTCTCGGGGTGATTCTCCTGGCCACGATGGTGCTGCTGCCGCCTTTCCTGCAGGTGTGGAAGGGTTACCCGGTGGTAACCACGGGGCTGGTGCTGGTGCCGCGCGGCGTCGGCACCATGCTGACGATGATGCTTGCGGCCAGGCTCATGCGCCGCTTCGACCCCCGCGCGGTGATCACCACGGGCATGGTGTTCGTCGGACTGTCCCTGCAGCAGATGGCGGGCTTCACCCTCGAGGTGGGCGCCTGGCCGGTAGTGGCCAGCGGGTTCCTGCAGGGCCTGGGCCTGGGCCTGGTCTTCGTGCCCGTGAGCGCCCTGGCCTACGCGACACTCCCGGCGGCGCTGCGGGACGAGGGCACGGCGCTGTTCAACCTCGCGCGGAACCTCGGCACCAGCGTCGGTGTTTCCATCGTCATGGCCTTCCTCGCGCGCAACCTGTGGATCAACGAACAGCAGCTCGCTGCGCGACTGGCGCCGGAGGTGCTGGCCGGCCAGCCGCTGCCACCGCTGGGCGACCTCCTGGTGCTGCCGGCGGGCATTGCCGAAACCGTTGCCGCGCAGGCTGCAGAGATCGCCTTTGCCAACGACTTCCAGCTGCTCTTCTGGGTCAACCTCCTGGCCATGCCGCTGGTTTTCCTGCTGCGGGTGCCGGGCCACCAGCGCACGGCCTGACCGGCGAATCCGCGGCCGCGCAGGCTTACGGCCGCAGTGGGGCGTTACCGCTTTATGGTCGCGTGTCTAGTGCCCGGCGCCTGCTTTCTTCCACGCCTGGAGTTTCCGGTAGATCGTTGACGGGGCGACCTCCAGCAGCCCCGCGGCGCGGTTGACGTTGCCGTCACACGCGGCGATCGCCGCCTGGATGGCGCGCTTCTCCACCAGCCACAGCGGTTCCACCAGGTCGCGGGCGGCCGTCCGTTGTCGGGAAAGGCGTGCACAGTCGCGGCGGAGTTGCCGCCGGGCCGCCGTGTTGTCGAGTGTGACGAGGAGGCGGGTCGCGTCGAGCGGCCGGGTGATGAAGTCCACCGCACCCCGCCGAACCGCCTCGACGGCCAGGTCGGCGCCCGCAACTTCCGTGATCACCACGATATCCGGTGCATCCTCCCGCGCCAGCAGTTCGTCGAGAAAATCGAGGCCGCTGCCATCGGGCAGCTGAGCGTCCAGGAGGACGATATCCACCGGGCTTTCCGCGAGGGCCTGGCGCGCCGCGCCGATGCTGGCAACCGCCGTGACCCGGTGGGGCGAGCTCTCGAGGTGGCCGCGGTAGCCGGCCGTCGTCGGCTGGCTCGCCTCGACCAGCAGAACCCTCGATGCGATCGTCATCCGGTAGTGCCTCCGCCCCTGCCGCGCCCCGCGGGCGCGAAGCACTGTTCTCGAGCGATGCATTTTGCAACAAAGCGGCGAGATCGCCTAGGTCGGAGACGACGCCTTTCGGCACGGCCTGTGAGCCGGTTCGCGTTTTCTTCCCGGGTGCCGGTCAGCGGCCGCCGGCGAGCAGTGCGGCGATGTCGCGCTCGAGGAAGCTCCGCAGCGGGTGGCTGGGGCGGGTGACGAGGGCGATTCCGCGCTGCGGTGGGGCCTGCAGCGGCACCTCGCGCAGGGAAGTGCCTTCGAGAACACCGCTCGCAACGGCCATGGCCGGCAGCAGGGCGAGGCCGCAGCCGGCTTCCGCCAGCTGTACGAGCGTATCGATGTTGGTCGCCTCGAAGCGGCGGCTGGCCTGGGCGCCGACGCCGCAGGCGGCCAGCGTGTGCTCGCGCAGGCAGTGCCCGGGCTCCAGCAGGATGACCTGGCTGGTGTCGATCGCCGACAGGCGCAGCGGCGCCTTGAGCCCGGCGACCGGGTGCCCCGGGGCCGCCAGCAGCCGCAGCGGGTCGTCGAAGAGATGTGTTACTTCGAGACTGCCGGTATCCATGGGCAGGGCGAGCACCGCGGCGTCCAGTTCCCCCCCGGAGACCTCCGCCAGCAGGTTGTCGGTCTGGCGCTCGTGGAGGAAGAGCTCCAGCGTCGGGAAGTGCTCAGCGGTCCCGGCCAGGAAGTCGTGCAGCAGGTACGGTGCGATGGTCGGGATGATGCCCAGGCGCAGGCTGCCGGTGCCCGGCTCGGCCTGGGCGCGGGCGAAGGCCAGGAGGTCCTCGCTGGCACTCAGGATCTGCTCCGCCCGGGCGCACACGGCCTCGCCGACGGCGGTCATGGCCACGTGCTGCCGGCTGCGCTCCACCAGCTTCAGCCCGAGGTTGCGCTCGAGCTCGGCGAGGCCGCCGGAGAGGGAGGACTGGGTGACGAAGCACTGCTCGGCGGCGCGGGTGAAGTTGAGGGTGTCGCGCACGGCGAGCAGGTAGGCGAGTTGTTTCAGGGACAGGGAGGCGCTGCGTCGATCGGTCACTGCGATGGGGGGTCCGTTGCCGTGGGGGCGACAGTTTAACGCAGTTGCGGCGTCGGCTCAGTCGGCGGCCGGTGACAGCGAGGCGCCGCCGGGCACGGCGGTCTGGCCGGGCTCCAGGCAGAGGTAGCGGCGCAGCAGGTGCACGGCGAGGTAGAAGGGCCCGGTATCGAGGAGGGCGACGGTCGCCTTGAAGGCGTAGTTGCTGCCGATCAGCACCAGCAGGGCGGGCAGGGCGATTTCGCCGCGGAGGAAGGCGGCACCGAAGGTCACCGTGACCACCATGAGGGAATCCACCATCTGGCTCATGAGCGTGCTGAAGTTATTGCGCACCCAGAGGTAGCGGCCGCGGGTTACCCGCTTCCAGAAGTGGAACAGCTGTACGTCGCAGTACTGGGCGGCGATGTAGGCGAGCATGGAAGCGAACACCGCCCCGGAGGTGGTGGCGTAGATCAGCTGGTACAGTCCGATGCTCGACTCCACCACCTCGCCGTTCGGCAGCGCCAGCGGCGCGGCGAGCTGGAGGACCTGCCAGGGCGGCATGGCCTCGTGCGGTACCGAGGGCATGCTGTTGCCGAGGAACAGCACGAAGAGAATCAGGAAATTGAGACCGAGGCCGACGCTCACCAGGAAGTTGGCCCGCGCCTTGCCGTAGAGTTCGCAGACCAGGTCCGTGCACAGGAAGGTCAGCGGGTAGGGCAGCACGCCCACGGCGAGGGCGAGGGGGCCGAGCTGGATGAAGCGGGTGATGCCGATGACGTTCAGCAGCGTCATGGCACAGAGGAAGGTGCCCGCGAGCACCAGGAAAACCCGCTCCCGGCGCTCCTGGAGCGTGTGCTCGGTCACGGCTCAGCTCTCCCGCTGGCCCAGGTTGCCGTGCAGGACCGCGCCGTTGATGACCGGGTTGTGGTGCACCCAGTCGATGAGCCCGGCGATCTCCGCCGGGTCCACCAGCCGGTTGTAGCTGTTCATGGCGCCGATGGCCTCGATCACCGCCTGGTCGTTGCCGAGGTGCGTGCGCAGCATTTCCGTGTCGGTGAAGCCCGGGCAGACCAGCGCCGTGTGCACCCCGCGGCCCATGAGGTCCTGGCAGGTTGCGCGCATGAGGCCGAGCTGGGCGTGCTTGGAAACCACGTAGCTGTAGGCGCCGGCCACGGCCTTCTCCGACAGCGTCGAGCCGACGTAGATGACGCTCGAGCCGGCGGGCAGCGCAGGGAGCAGCCCCTGGTTGAGCGCGTTCACCGCCAGCACGTTGGTTTCGAGGACCGCGCGCAGGTCCGCGTCCGGGCAGTCGAGGGCAGAGTCCTTGCGCATCTGGCTCGCGTTGTGCACCAGGGCGACGCCGTCGGTCTCGGCAACGGCGGGAACCAGGGTATCCAGGGCGCCGGCGATGCTGGCCGGGTCCGAGAGGTCGCAGGCCAGGTTGTGCACGCCGTCGAGCGGGCAGCTGCGCCGCGACAGGTTGTAGACCGTGAAGCCGCGATCCAGGAAGCGGGCGGCGCTGGCACGACCAATGCCGACGCTGGCGCCGGTGATGATGGCGATGGGCATGGGTTCCCCCGGGGGCTGTATTCGTTTGCGGCGCCGTGGCGACCACCGCTTGTCCAGCATTATACCGGGTGCAGGCGTCACTGGATTGGCCGATGTACTGCCCGGCGCATTGCCCGCGCCCGGCGGCCGTGCCATTCTCCTGCACCCATGCGAAGCCCGCCGGGCGAGGACAGCCGATGAGCGACCGCGAGCGTCTGACAACGCTTTACATCGACAAGGAGAGCCACAAGTTCTCCGCCGCGCACTACACGATCTTCGCCGCCGGCGAGCGGGAGCGGCTGCACGGCCATAACTACGCGGTCTCCGCGAAGATCGTGGCGCCCATGGGCAACAACGGCTTCGCGGCGGATTACAACGTCTACAAGGACCGCATCAAGGCGCTCTGCGACGAGCTCGACGAGTACCTCGTGCTGCCGGCCGATTCCCCCTACCAGCGTATCGAGGAGGCGGGCGACGAGTACCGGGTCATCTTCGGTGACGAGGAAATGCGCTTCCTGCGCAGCGACACGCTGGTGCTGCCGATCGTCAACGCCACCGTCGAGGAGCTCTCCCGCTACCTGCTGGAGCGCCTGCTGCACGCCTCCCGCGGTGACGACCTGCGGGAGCTGCGGGTCTGTGTCGCCTCCGGCCCGGGGCAGAAGGGCTGCGCCACCTGGCGCGCCGAGTGAGTTCCCGTCAGCGGTTCAGGCGGCGATGCCGCTCTGGCGGAGCAGCGGTTCGATGTCCGGCTCGCGGCCCCGGAACGCCCGGAAAGTCGCCATCGCGTCCCGGGAGCCGCCCATCTCGAGTACCTCGCGCAGGAAGGCCCGGCCCGTTTCGGCGTTGAAAATCCCCTCCTCCTCGAAGCGTGAGAAGGCATCCGCCGACAGCACCTCGGCCCACTTGTAGCTGTAGTAACCCGCCGCGTAACCGCCGGCGAAGATGTGCGCGAAGCCGTGCTGGAAGCGGTTCCAGGCCGGCGGCTGCACCACGGCGACCTCCCGACGCACCGCATCGAGCACGGCCTGCACCGGGGTCGCGGCGGCGTCCTGCCAGGACAGGTGCAGGCGGAAGTCGAACAGCGCGAACTCGAGCTGACGCACGGTCTGCATCGCTGCCTGGAAGCGCCGGGCCGCGAGCAGACGCTCGACCAGGACCGGCGGGATGGGGTCGCCGCTGTCCACGTGCGCGCCGAGGCGGGCGAGAAAGTCGGCCTCCCAGCACCAGTTCTCGAGGAACTGGCTCGGCAGTTCCACCGCATCCCACTCGACGCCGTTGATGCCCGACACCGCGGCGACGGTCTGCCGCGTCAGCAGGTGGTGCAGCCCGTGACCGAATTCGTGGAACAGCGTGGTCAGCTCGTCGTGGGTGAGCAGGCTGGGGTGCCCGTCCGCCGGCGGCGAGAAGTTGCAGACGAGCCAGGCCACGGGCCGCTGCAGGCCATGGGCGCCGTCCCGGCGCACCCGGCAGCCGCCCATCCAGGCCCCGCCGCGCTTGCCGCTGCGGGCGTAGAGGTCGAGATAGCAGTGTGCCAGCAGCTCGCCGTCGCGGTGGATGGCGTAGAGGGCGAGGTCCGGATGGTAACTGTCGAAATGCTCGCAGGGGCTGAACTCGATGCCGAAGAGTTCGCCGCAGAGGCCGAAGAGCGTGTCGAGAACGCGCGGCAGCGGCAGGTAGGGGCGCAGGTCTTCCTGCGAAATGGCATAGCGGGCCTGTCGCAGCTGCTCGCTGTAATAGGGCACGTCCCAGGCCTCCAGCTGCTCGCGGCCGTCCTGCTCCCGGGCGAACGCGCACAGGGCGTCCCACTCGCCCTCGGCCACGGGGCGGGCCCGCCTGGCGAGGTCCTCGAGGAAGCTGACGACGCTCGCCGTATCCGGTGCCATCTTGGTCGCCAGCGACAGTTCCGCGTAGTTGTCGAAACCGAGCAGGGCGGCCAGCTCCCGCCGGCAGTCGAGGATCTCGTGCATGACGTCGGTGTTGTCCCAGCTGCCTGCCTGTGGTCCCTGGTCCGACGCCCGCGTCTGCCAGGCGGTGTAGATCGCCTCGCGCAGCTCCCGGTCCCGGCCGTGGGCCATCACCGCGAGATAGGTCGGCCCGTCCAGGGCGAGGCGGTAGCCGCTCTCGCCGGCCGCCTCGGCGTTCCGCCGGGCAGCGGCCCGCGTGCTCTCGGGGAGACCCGCAAGGCGCTCTTCGCCAACGGTGAGCGACCAGGCGTCGGTGGCGTCGAGCAGGTTGTCACTGAAGCCTGCGCTGAGCGTGGCCAGGCGCTGGCTGAGTTCTGCGAAGCGCGCGCGACCGGCCGGCTCCAGGGCCACGCCGGCGAGGACAAAATCGCGCAGTGCGTTGTCGAGGGCGCGCCGCCTGCCGGGTACCGCATCCACGGCCGGGTCCGCTTCCGCCACCGCCTGGTAGGCCTCGTAGAGCGCGCGGTGCTGTCCCAGCCAGGTGTGCCAGGCGGAGAGCTTCGGCAGGCAGGCATTGTAGGCCTGGCGCAGCGGTTCAGCATTGCTGACGCTGTTCAGGTGACCGATCGGCGCCCAGAAGCGTTCCAGCTCGTCCTCCAGCTCTTCCAGGGGGGCGCAGAGGCGTTCCCAGGTCGCCGGGCCCGGCTCGGCGAGGAGCGCGTCGATGGCGGTGCGGCTGTCGGCCAGCAGCCGGTCGAGGTCCGCCTCGATGCTCGCGGGGTCGATGGCGCTGTAGCGGGGCAGGTCGGCGTCCGCCGGCAGGGGGTGATTCATCGGGGTTATACTCCGCGCTCGGGCCGGCCCGGCCCTGCTGTCCTGGCTGGGGACAGCAGACCGCCGGCGACTGGATTGAAAGTTACCTCACTGGACAATGGGGTTTATTATGCCTGTTGCAACCCGTGCTTTCCGCACAGCGCTCGCCCTCTTCGCCGCCGTCCTGGTCCTGCCGGCCGGCGCCGCGGCCGCGGGCAAGCCCTTTGCCCCCGCCGACGTCTTCGGCCTCGCCTACGCCAGCGACCCGATTGTCGGTCCGGCCGGGGAACGCATCTACTACCTGCGCCACACCATGGATGCCCTGAAGGACCGGCGCCGCGCCAATCTCTGGACGATCGGCGCGGACGGCAGCGGCCACCGGCCCCTCACCACGGGGCCGCGCAGCCTGTCGAGCCCGGCGCTGTCGCCCGACGGCCGGCGCGTGGCCTACGTGGACGCGGACGACGTGGGCCAGCAGGTCTTCGTGCAGTGGGTCGACGGCGGCGAGCGGGCCCAGCTGACCCGCGTGGCGCACACGCCGCGGCGTCTCGCCTGGTCGCCGGACGGCCGCTGGCTGGCCTTCACCATGCTCGTTCCCTACGAACCGACGGTGATGGGCGAGCTGCCGCGGAAGCCCGAGGGTGCCGAGTGGGCGCCGCCGCCCGTGGTGGTGGAGCGCTCCGTGTTCCGCAACGACGGCAGTGGCCCGCGACCCTACGGCTTCCAGCACGTGTTCGTGGTCCCGGCCGAGGGCGGCAGCCCGCGCCAGCTCACCAGCGGCGACTACGACCACGACGGCGGCCTCGCCTGGACAGCGGACAGCGGGGCGCTGATCGTCTCTGCCAACCGCGGCGAGGACTGGGAGACGAACCCGGCCAACACGGACCTGTTCCGGGTGCCCCTGGACGGCGGCGCCATGACGCGCCTGACCGACCGGCAGGGGCCGGACAGCGGCCCCGTGGTGTCGCCGGACGGAGACACCATCGCCTGGACCGGCTGGGACGACCGCGGTCTCGGCTACCATCGCAGCCGTCTTTACGTCATGGCCAGCGACGGCAGCGGCAGGCACGAGCTGCTGGCGGATCTCGACCGGGACATCGAAGACCCGCAGTGGTCCGCCGACGGCAAGCGTCTCTTCTTCCGCTATGACGACCGCGGCAACACCGTGCTGGCGGCGACCGACCTCGGCGGCGAGCTGGAGCAGCTCGCCTTGGGGCTGGCCGGTACCACGCTCGGCCGGCCCTACGCGGGCTCGGATTTCGCCGTGGGCGGCGGGGACCGCTTCGCCTACACCGCGGGTGATACCTCCCGCCCCGCGGATATCGCCGTCGGCCGCCGCGGTGGCGACGGCACCCGCAAGCTCACGGCCCTGAACGAGAACCTGCTGGCCCACCGCGACCTGGCGCGGGTGGAGGAGCGCTGGGTGACCTCCAGCGCCGACGGGCGGGCTATCCAGGCCTGGGTGGCCCTGCCGCCCGGTTTCGATCCGTCGAAGCAATACCCGATGATCCTCGAGATCCACGGTGGGCCCTTCACCAACTACGGCTTCCGCTTCAGCGCCGAGGTGCAGCTGTACGCGGCGCAGGGCTACGTGGTGCTCTACGTCAACCCGCGCGGCAGCACGAGTTACGGCGAGGACTTCGGCAACCTGATCCACCACGCCTATCCCGGCCGGGATTACGACGACCTCATGTCGGCGGTGGACGCGGTCATCGACGAGGGCTACGTGGACCCGGAGCAGCTCTACGTTACCGGCGGCAGCGGCGGCGGCGTGCTCACCGCCTGGATCGTCGGCAAGACCGACCGCTTCC
>CAJWWA010000111.1 GCA_913048495.1 uncultured Halieaceae bacterium | reverse complement strand
CCACACTGGGGGTGTGGTGGTCGCAGGTTCAAATCCTGCCGTCCCGACCAATTCCAATCGGTCCGGCTCTACCCCATAAACGGGGGATGACCGGTTCTCACTAAACCCGATTGATAGGCTCTACCCCATAAACGGGGGATGACCGGTTCTCACTAAACCCGATTGATAATGCCAGCAGAACGCCGCACCGCCCACCCGCAGTGGTTTTGAAAGCCATGCGCCCGGTGAGCGAATCTGATCGTTGTCCCGCCGCCCCTTGCTGCTGATACTGCCAGGAGATTGCAAAGGCTGCAGTGGGGGCTATCATGAGTTCGGCAAGCTTTGACGCCCTGCGCTTCTCGCGCGGCCTGCGCGAGATCGGGGTGCCGGAACAGCAGGCCGATCGGCTGGCGGAACTCATGGCGGATGCATTCAGCACCTTTGCAGACGAGCTGGTAACCAGGGACTACTTCAGCGAGGTCCTCGATGCGCGCCTGACTCAGCACGGCGCTGAGCTCGAGCAGCGGATTGTTGAAAAGATGATGCTGCGCTTCGCCGAGCAGGACACGAAGGTCGAGGCCCGTTTCGCCGGGCAGGATGCGAAGTTCGAGTCTCATGATGCCCGTTTCGGCAAGCAGGATCGTATCCTGCTGCTGCACACCTGGATGCTCGGGCTGATCACGCTGGTGCTGGTGGTGCCGCAATTGCAGGCCTGGCTGGCCTGATCTGCAGCGCCACCTGAGGTCCACCTCGCAATTGCCAGCTTCATGCGCTTGGCTGCATGAAACCCGGCGGCTTGTGACTGTCGCCCTGATCTGGCGCAGGGGTTATACCCCGCTCGCCAGAAGTGCGCCCGTCGCCCCCATTCACGATCCCGACGGCACCCGCCTTCTCATCAAGGTCGACAGCAGCAGCAACGGTGAATTTGAGCCGCAGCCGCTCGATCGGCTGAGCGCCCCTGCCAACGTGCTGGCGCACGAGCAGGTGGCGGAGATGCCCCGGCACTGCTGGCGTTCAAGGAGCGCTTACGTTGCGTCGCCTGAAAGCAGCGTTTTTGCATTTAGGGTGATGGCGTCGAGCTGCTGCGGTGACCGCCCGAGTTCTGTCAGCAGCTGCTGCCAGCGGGTATCCTCGCGCAGCCTGTCGAACAACGGGTCGGGCAGCGACGTCAGCAACCAGGTCTGGTTTCTCTGCCGCGCCCGCGCGATCCAGGCGAGCGCCTGGTCGCTGGCGCCATCGATGGCGTAGAGCTGCGCAACCCTTACCGCCTCCTCCTCCTCACCTTGCCCGGCCTCAAAGGCCTGGAGCCTGGATCGGTAGCAGGGCTCATCTCCGCGGGCGTGACAAAGCAACGCCTCGTAGAACTGCCGGTAGGGCTCGGCCTTGCGGGGAATTTTCATTTCCAGGATTTGCTGTGCGGCGTCGAAGGCACCCTGCCTGATCTTGACCAGTGCCAGGGTGAAATGGCCACCGCGACTCAGTTCCATCACCCTGCGCGCGGCCTGCTCGGCGAGCCGCAGCTCCCCGGCGGCGATGTAGGCATGCATCTGCGCGACGTGGCAGGCACTGCACAGTGGATCGAGGTCGATGACCGCCTGGTGAAACCGGATCGCCGTGGGGAAGCGGTAAAGGGCGTAGGCGAGATCGCCCGCGATCCGCAGGTAGCGCGGCGTGTTCGGCGCCAGCGCCAGGGCCCGGGCAACATGCGCGGCAGCGCCTGGAAGATCATTTTCCAGCCGCAGGGCCAGTTCTGCCAGTACGCCGTGAGCGCTGGCCTCGCCCGACGGCGCCGCCCGCATCCCCTGCGCCAGGGCGCGTACCCGGACCGCCCCTTCGGCCGCGGATAAGTCCCCGAGGTATACCCGCCAGAACGTGAGCTCTGCCAGGGCGTCAGCGGCAGGTAGGAACATCGGGTTGCGCTGCACCACGCCTTCCAGGGTCAGGGCGGCTGCGCTAAGGCCGCCGAGCTCCCCCTGGCGGAAGGGGTGAATGGCGCGCAGGTAACGTGTGTAGTCTTCGGCCGTTACGGCCTGTTCCTCAGGGCGTATTACCGTGAGGCGGAAGCGGTCCGCTACGGCGGCGGCGAGCTGACTCTGCACGCGCAACAGGTCATCCTGCCTGCGGTCGAGGGTTTCGGACCAGCTGTGGTGGCCGGTGCGGGTTTCTATGAGCTGTACGGTGATCCGCAGCATACCGTCGTGTTCGCGGATGCTGCCCTCGAGCAGGTGCGTCGCGCCGAGTTCTCTACCGATTTCCCTGGCCGTTTTCTGGTCACTGAAGCGCGGCAGGAACGAGGAGGTGCGGGAGATGACCCGCAGGCCCTGAAGACGCGTCAGGGTGTTGAGGATTTCCTCCGGCAGGCCATAGGCGAGGTAGGCCATGTCCTGGCCCGCCGTAAAATCCGCAAAGGGCATAACGGCGATGACCGGCGCCGGCTCCGCGGGCGCGGCAGGCAGCGCCGCCGGGTCGGGCCCGCGGCGAACGTCGAGAAGCCACCAGCCCGAGAGCGCGGCCAGCAGCACCAACAGTGCTACAAACCATCGCGGCCCGGCGCGCCGGTCAGGGCGCTCCTGGTCTGTCTCCGCGGCATCGGCCGCCGCGCCGGCTTCGGCCGCCTGGAACAGGTAGCCCCGGCGGGGCACGGTCTTCACGGCTCCGCGGCCGCTTTCCCCCAGCGCCCTGCGGATATCGACGAGGCACTGGGCCAGGCTGTCGTCGGTGACGACGGCCTCGCCCCAGATCTGCTCGAACAACTCCTGTTTACTGACCAGGCGGTCCGGATGACTCAGGAGATAGTGGAGGACGCGGAAGGACTGTGGACGGAGCGTATACGCCTCGCCGTCGCGGAGCACCGCACCGCGGCTGACATCGACTGAGAAATGCCGGTAGGTGAGCAGATCCGTTGGTACCGCTGACGGCATGTTCAAGCTGCCCCATTCTTCGCGTTTTCGGCGGAATTCATGCTTTTTTCGTGAAATTTCGTCCGCTTTTCGTTATTTCCCCGGCCGACCACTCTATCTTGCTTACCGCCCAAAGCGCGTTTGGCAGGTATTCAGCCCGACGTGCGTAGCGGGAACCCGGACGATTCCGATACGAAGACAGAGGTCGCACATCATGAAACAGTCGAAGCTGATAGTCATTACCATGCCACTGTTAATTACCGCAGGTTGCAAGATCCAGATTGAAGTGCCGCCCGGCGGCGAGGTGGTGACCGAGTCCGGTGTCTACAGCTGCAGCACCGGAGAGGTGTGCAGCATCGACGTCGTGGACCTGTTCTTCGACGAGACCTTCAGCGCCGAGCCAGCCACCGGTTACCGCTTTGACGGCTGGCTCAAGCGGGATCGCGGCCTCTGCGGTGGCTCCGACGACCCCTGCCGGCTGCTCACCGCGGGCTTCGAGGGCAACGAGGTCCTGATGGGCTTCCTGGAGCGCCCGGAAGAGGTCTTCTTCCTCGTGCCGCAGTTCAAGGAAATACCCACAGACGCCTTCGACCCGGATCTGTTCGTTTCCACCACCTTTACTGTCGCCGAGTCCGGCCTTTCCGTCACCTACAGTTTTTCGGAGAACGGCAGCTACACCAAGCGGGCCGGGCCGATTTTCGCAGCGGGTAAATACAACTTTGAACAGAACGACCGGGTGATCAACTATACCCAGCTCGCCAGCACGGAACGGCCGGACCTGACCGGCTACGCGGTGTTTGAGAGCTTCGATGCGGAAAACGGCTTCTACTTCGTCTGCTACACCGAGGATCAGGACGTGCGCTCCGCGAGGGCAGCCATCGATCTTTGCGAGAGCGGCGGCGGGGGCGACCTCGAGGCACCAACACGCCTGCGCTTCTTTATTGACGATTGACCTGCATCGGCGAAAGACCGGCGCACCTGAGGCCTGCGCGGGTGGAGGTAGCGCAGGGGCGTCGGTAGTGATGGACGGTTGCCGGGGCCTGCGCTATCTGGCAAAAGGGTGGTGAAGCGTAGCCGAGAGCTTTGCCAATGCCATCGATGCACGACCCCGAGGGCCGCCGCCTGCCGATCAAGGTCGACAGCACCAGCAACGGTGAGTTCGAACCGCACCCGCTCGACCCGCTGAGCGCCTACGCCAATGAGCTTGCGCACGAGCAGGCGACGGCGACGGCCCGGCGGCTGGGCCTCAGTCGTCGTTCCTTCCTTGTCTCCGCCCGCGGCGCGGCCTGTACGCTGCTCGCCTTCAACGCCGCCCGCGCGGCCGCCGGCGGGGCGGCGGGCTACTACGCGCTTGCGCCGGAGGCGGCCCTGGAAGAGGAGGCCGCGCAGTCCGTGCTCGCCGGCGACGAGCTGATCTTCGACGTGCAGGGACACTTCGTGAACCCGACCGGCGCCTGGCTCGACCTGCTGCCCGGGGACGCGCGCCCGCTGTCGGGCATGCCGCAGGCGGGATGCGCGCTGGCCAGCGAGCCCGGGGAGCGCAGCTACCTGCAGTGCCTGGGCCCCGATGCCTTCGTGCAGGATGTGTTCATGGATTCCGACACGGAGCTGATGGTGCTGTCCTTCGTACCGTCGACACGGGCGAAGGAGCCGCTGACCATCGAGGAAGCCGCCGCCGCGCAGTCGGTGGTGGCACAGCTGGAGGGCTCGAAGCGGCTGTTCCTGCACGGCCGCGTCAATCCCAACCAGCCCGGCGACATCGCCGACATGCGCCGCCTGCGAGACGACTTCGGCATCTGCGCCTGGAAGACCTACACGCAGTGGGGCCCGGAGGGCGTGGGCTACGCGCTGGACGATCCGGCCACAGGCATTCCCTTCCTCGAGCAGGCGCGGGAGCTGGGCGTCAGGCGCGTGGCTATCCACAAGGGTATTCCCTTCGGCAGGCAGTCCTACGAGCATTCCCTGTGCGACGACATCGGCCGGGTGGCGCGCCGTTACCCGGACATCGACTTCCTGGTCTACCACTCGGGCTTCGTGCCGGGCCAGCCGGAGGGTCCCTACGACCCGGCGCGGAACGAGGGCATCGACTCGCTGGTGAAGACCGTGCTCGACAACGACCTCGGCCACGGCTCGAACGTGTACGCGGAACTCGGCTCGACCTGGCGCTACCTCATGCGCGACCCGGATTCGGCGGCGCATGCCCTCGGCAAGCTGCTCAAGCACCTGGGCGAGGACAACATCCTCTGGGGCACGGACTCGATCTGGTACGGCTCGCCGCAGGACCAGATCCAGGCCTTCCGGGCCTTCCGGATCGACCCCGCCGTGGCCGAGCAGCACGGTTACCCGGCGCTCACCGCGGCACGCAAGCGCAAGATTTTCGCCGGCAACGCGCTGCGCGTGTACGACGTGGACCCGGCCCTGGCCGGGAGCCTGCGCGCGGACCGGGTCGCCCGGGCCCGGGCGCGCTACCGCGAGCAGCCGGACCCGCACTTCCGCACCCACGGCCCCACCACCCGGCGCCAGTTCCTGAACCTGGCGCGCTGGGCCGGCGACGGTCCGCTCTAGGATGGCAGACGCGCCGCCGCGTCGGCTCTGGCTGCACGCCGGGCTGCACAAGACCGGCTCCACCTACATCCAGGCCATGCTGGCACAGGAGCAGGAGCGGCTGGCGGAGGCCGGGGTCTTCTTCCGCCGCCCCGAGGGCCTGATCGAAGGCAACTATCCCGAGGCCTGGGCCCTGCAGCAGGGCGACCTCGAACCGCTGCTGGCCTACGCCCGGGCGGGCTTCGGCACCGGCGCGAGCCGGGTCGTCCTGTCGGCCGAGGACCTGTCATCGCTCCTGGTGCGTCCGGGGCTGGGCGGGGAGCTGGTGCAGGCCGTGCGCCGCGAGTGCAATGCGTCGGTGGCGCTGGCGGTCTACCTGCGCCGGCCCTCGGCGCAGTTCTGGAGCATGGTCGGCCAGCTCGCCGGTCACGGCTACTACGACCCGTTCCAGCTCCTCGCCGAGGCGCTGCGCGACGGTTTCGTACGTGTCGCGGAACCGGCCCCGGGCGACTTTTTCGCGCCGGAATGGCTGTACCTGCTGGACCACGGCCGGCACCTTTCCCGCTTTCGCCGTCGGGTGCCCGGTGCGCGGCTGCGACTCTTCGACTTCGACAGCGAGGCTTATCCCGGTGCCGGCCTGTTCGCCGCGCTGGGCATCGATCCCGCGGTGCCGGCAGCGCCACCGCCGGGGTCGCGGAACGCGGGGGTCGCCGCCGAAGCTCTGCCCGCGATCATGGTGGAGAAGCTCAGTGACACCCTGCCCGACGACCCGGCGGCCGCGACCGTCGAGGCTGCCGCCGCCGCGCGTACCGCGATGCCCGAACGTGTGCGCGAGGCCATCAGCGCGGTGATCGACGCGCGCTTCGCCGCCGGCAGCCGGTCCCTGCTCGAGGCCGCCGCGAACTGAACGCCGGTCGGTTTATTCCGACGCGGACGTCGACTCTCGGAATCGCGCCAGGATCGCCATCCGCCCCTTGAACAGCGACAGCTCGCCGTCGTTGATCGCGTAGTCGCCGACCCTGTCGAGGACCTCGAGGAAGCGGTCCGGCAGGGTCATGTCGGGGCAGGCCATCAGTGTGCCCGCCAGCTGGCCGAACTCGATGCGCTCCCGCTCGAAAAGCCGGTAGCTGCCCATGAGCCGGTTGCAGCCGTCGCTGCCGCTGACCCGGCCGGTGGAGGAGTCGAAGTGCAGGCTCGGCGCGGGCTGGCCCTCGGCGGGTGACACGGGTTCGCCCATCAGCTCGGTGAGCACCCATTCGCGGTCCTCGAGCCTCGGGTCGGTCAGGTCTTTCACGAGTACGTAGTTCTCTGCGAGTGCACCCTCGATACGATGCCCCTGCCGGTCGAGAAAGAAAAGCCGGTTCTCGCCGACCTGGTAGCGCTGGCTGTCCTCCCCGTCACCCAGGATGACCGCCGAGCCGGCGTCGTTCCACTCGAACTCGCCCTGGTCGCGCCGGTAGCCATCCTCGCGGTCGAGATAGCGCACGGTGCGGAGGTAGGTGCCGTCCGCTGTCAGGGTGATCACCGTCTCGATCCCCGGGCAGTCGGCGCAGGGCAGCACGCCCCGGTAGGTGCCGTCCCAGTCCAGGCTGAGGCGGCTGTTGTGCGCCGGGTCCGGGTTGGGCGGCTGCGCGCTCGCCGCTTCCGGGTCGGCCGTGACGCAGGCGGGCAGCAGCAGGGCGAGCGGCAGGGCTAGCAGCAGGGAAAGCCGTTGCAGTTCCATGGTCGGGCTCCGTTGGATGGACTCCCCCAGCATAGTCGCTGACGTTCACCCGGGGAAAGTCAGTGGCCGTGGTCTTCGGCGGGCGGGGGGGCGAGTACCCGGCGCGCGCCGGCGAGGAACAGGGCTGCGGCGAGGCCCGCAGCGGCGAAGATCAGGCACATGATGAGGATCTGGTAACGGGCCGCCAGCAGCGGAGAGACCCCGGACAGTATCTGGCCGGTCATCATGCCCGGCAGCGAGACCAGGCCCACGGCGAGCAGGCTGTTGATCACCGGGATCATGGCGGCCTGGTAGGCGGTGTTGCGGGCCTTTGCCCAGGAGCCGCCGTGCGCCAGCTCTGCCTGCACCCGCTCTGCCGCGAGGCTCACGGCGGTCATCGCGTTGGCGAAGGTCATGCCGGCCAGCGGCACGACGTAGCGCGGCAGGTACCAGGGATCCAGGGCGAGCACACCCTGGGTCGCCAGGACCAGCGTGAGGCCGCCGCCGATGCCCACGGCGAGGAGTGAGCGGCCGAGCAGGCGGGGGCGCAGTGCCGGGATGGTGTTCAGGGCGATCCAGCCGGCCGCGCCCGCCATGAACAGCAGCACCAGCAGGATCAGCCACCAGGCGTCGGCCCCGAAGATGAAGGCGAGCACGTAGCCGACGAGCAGCAGCTGCACCAGCATGCGCAGCAGTCCGTAGAGCGCGTGGCGCACGTCCAGGGACCAGGCGAGGAACACGGCGAGCGTGGCCAGCACCGGCAGGAACGCCAGGGCGAGTCGGGGCAGGCTGATGGCGATCACGGTGTCGGGCATGGGGCTCCGCGCTGCGGGCGGCGGCGTCTCGCTTGACAGCGATCGCTCGTCGATGCGTTTATGGAAGGCCACTTGAAGACAGAGGTCAAGCGATGGACAGCGCCGCGATCCTGAGCATCCTGAAACGCGCCTTCGACGCCTTCCTGCGCGACATCCTGCCACTCATCGTCGCGGGCTTCTTCGTGTCGCTCCTCACGGGTCTGACGCTCGGTATCCTCGGCGGGCCGCTGCTGGCCGGCCTCTACCGCATGGTCTCGCTGCGCCTGCGCGAGGGCCGGGAGCCGCAGTTCGGCGACGTGTTCTACTTCGACCGCTTCCTGCAGTTCATGCTCGCCTTCTACGCGCTGGTGATCCTCATCGCCATCGGCTTTGCCTTTTTCATCCTGCCGGGGCTGTTTCTGGCGACGATCTGGCTCTACGCCTTCCCGCTCATGGTCGAGCGCGACCTCGGGCTGGGTGAGGCCATGCGCGAGAGCAAGGCACTTGCAGACCGCGTGGGCCTCGCACAGCAGTTCACCCTGACGCTGGTGCTCCTGCTGCTCGGCGCCGTGCTGTCGACGCTTACCGATGGGCTGAGCTCGATCTTCTTCACGCCCTTCGCGGCTGTTTACGTGCTCATCGCGCTCCGTGACGTGGAGGCGAAAGCCTGATCCTGCCGAGTCAGGAACCCGCCGCCTGCGGCGGGAAGCGGATCGGCTCACCCGCGAACACGTCCTCGCGCACGCGGCCTCCGTCCACGGTGATCCGGCCGCCGACCAGCACGTAGTCGATGCCCGTGGTCGGGCGCGTGCTATGGGCATAGGTGGCGTTGTCGGTGACCGTGGCCGGGTCGAAGACCACGACATCCGCCACCATGCCTTCCTGCAGCCGGCCGCGCTCGCGCATGGCGGCAAGGCCGGTGTCGCCCAGGTGCTTCGCGGTGCGGTAGCTCAGCGCGGCCAGCACGTGCATGAGCGGGATGTCGTGCTCCCGCGCCAGGCGTAGGGAGCGGCCGCGGGCCCCGGCGCCGCGCGGGTGCATGGCGGGCAGGGCCTGAAAGGGCGTCGCCCAGTCGTACCGGCCGTCGATGGGCATGCCGTCGGAGCCCATGGTGATGCCTTCCATGCGCAGCCAGTCGGGAATCTGCGCCGGCGGCATCTTGTAGACGATGACAGGGCGTGCCGGGTCCTTCGCGACGGTCTCGAGATAACGCGCCTTCGTGTAGAAAGTCTGCGTGGCCGGGTCGAAGAGCGTGTCCTCGTAGCGCTTGCCCAGCTGCTCCTCATAGACTTCGGGGCGGAAGAAGGCCGCGTTCAACGTGGTGGAGCCGGCCGCGTAGGGGTAGATCTCGCCCCACACGTTGTGCCCTTCGCGGCGCAGGCCGAGGAGAAGGTCCTGCACCAGCTCCCAGCCCGGGTTGTTGAAGTGCATGACTATCGCGGGCGCCCCGAGGGAGACGGCATTGGCGAGCATCTCCTGGATGCCGTTCGGCGTGGTGGTGGCCGTGCCCGGCGTGTGCCGCGTGTGCACCGCGCTCAGGCGGCCGTAGCGCGCCGCGACCCTCTGTGCTTCGTACAGCTCCCGGGCGCTCGCGCCCGGCAGGTAGCCGACGGTGGAACCGAGGCCGATGGCACCGGCAGCGAGACCCGCGTCGATGGTTTCCATGATCGCCGGGAACTCTTCGTCGGTGGGTACGCCGTCCGCCCAGCGGGTGCCCTGGCTGCGGCTGAGCGGCGCCTCGCTCACGTCCTTCGCCTCGATGCCGTCGAGGACGAGGGAGCGCGCCAGCTCGTGGCTGGAGGCGGTGCCGTAGTTCACCTGGGTGCGCCCGGTGCGCTCGGCGTACCAGTCGTCGACGCGGGTGCCGAGCGTGCCGAACTCCAGGTCCATGGCGGACGTGAGGCCATCCCGGAGGGCGAGCTTGTAGGCGATGGGGGTGACGCCGTGGAAGTGCACGTCGATGAAGCCGGGGGCGACCACCAGACCGGTTGCGTCGATCACCCGGTCGCCGGTGAGCGGCGACTCGCTGATTGCCGCGATGCGATTGCCGTCGATGCCTATGTCGCGCACGGCGTCGAGGCCGGTTTCCGGGTCCATGACCCGGCCGCCGCGGAGCACCAGGTCGTGGGCGGCGGCCGGCAGGGCG
>CAJWWA010000110.1 GCA_913048495.1 uncultured Halieaceae bacterium | reverse complement strand
GGGGCAGGTCTCGCCACCGCCGACGTCGGGGTGCACCACGTGCAGGGGCACCTGGAAGGTCTCCCGGTAGGCGAAGGGGCCCTTGCCGCGCAGCCCGTGCGCGCCGCCGGCCTCGCCGTGGTCCGCCGTGTAGACCACGATAGTGCGGTCCGCGAGGCCCAGCGCGTCGAGCTCCGCGAACAGCGCCGCCAGGTGCGCATCCACGGAGCGGATGCTGTTGATGTAGAAGTTGTTGAAGCGGCGCCAGCGCTCGGCCTCCGGCGGGATATGCCCGAGCACGTGATCCCAGGCCCGGCTGTACTCGCCGTGAGCGCCGGGGCGGCCCGGCTCGTCGAGGGGCTGGGTGACGCTCGCCGGGATGGGCAAGTCCCATTCATCGCGGTACAGCGCGTGCTGCGGCGCCGGCGCCGCCTCGCTCAGCAGGCGCCCGCTGTCCTGCACGGCCTGGCCCGGGGCATCCGTGTTGAAGTACATGATGTCGTGGGGGTTCACCAGACTCACGGTGAGCGCCCAGGGCCTGCCGTCATCGCTCAGGGGCCGCCCGACCCGCCGCAGCCAGGACGTCGCGCTGCCGGCGATCAGCTGGTCGAAGGCATAGCCGCCCAGCGTGTGACCGACGATATCGCCGGGCGACACGTAATCGGCAAAGCCGTAGGCCTCCATCTCGCGGGTGAACAGCCGCTCCGGCGGGAACTGCTGGTCGAAAGCGCGGGTCAGGTGCCACTTGCCCTTGTAGGCCGTGTAGTAGCCGGCCTGGCGCAGCATGTGGCCGATGGTGGGAATCTCCGGCGACAAATCCTTCACCCAGGGCACGTCGAGATTCTCGAACATGCCGTTGGCCGCCGTCTGCAGCCCGGTCATCATGATCGCGCGGGACGAGGTGCACATGGTGGCACCGATGTGGTGCGCCGAGAAATAGGTGCCGCGCTGCGCCATGCGCTCGTGCCCGGGCAGGCTCAGGCCCGCCGGCCAGCGGTCGAAGTGCCGCTCCTGGTCCGTGAACACGAAAAGGATATTCAGTGGCCGCCCCGCGGCCCCGGCTGCAGGTGCCGCGCCCGCGGATGCGGCCTGCGCGACGCCGGCGGACAGCAGCCCGGTGCCCAGCACGGACGTCGCGGCCACCCCCATGGAACCACCGACGAGCAAGTCCCGCCGGGTAACACCGTGCTCCCTGTTCATTCTTATCGTGATCTCTCGTGGTGAGGCGCTTTGAAATATTGCACACCCCGGCCCATCGGTCACCAACCGGATAGCCGGCAGGCGAAAACTTCAGCTGCTGCGATAGACCTGTTTCCGGTGAGCGACCTTGATGACGATAACGATCAACCGCTCATCGATAGGGGCGACGGACTTCTTGAAGGACAGCGTATAGCCCACTAGATCTTGCCATGGGCCTTCAGGTCATCCAGCAGGTCCTGGTAGCTGATCTCCGGTTCGGCGACGCGGTCATCGCACGCGGCGAGGTCCTCCTGGTCTTCCGCCAGCAGCTCGCGAACGGCGTCATTGACGATCTCCGACAGGCTTCGGTTTGCGTGCGCCGCGCGCAGCCGCAACGCCCGGTGGAGCTCGGGATCGAAGTAGATGGTCGAGCGCTTGAGCGGCTTGCCCATGGGAGGCTCCAGGAACGGCGGTCGAGGCTTAACACTATAGCGTCATGACGCCATAACGCCATAACGTCAAAGTTCGGCAAACCCGCAAATGCGACCGCCGAGACTCAACCGTCGAACACCAGCTCCCGGGACACGAAAAAGTTGAAACACATCCCCACCACGCCACCCAGGCAGACGCCGATCAGTGGAATAGCCGCCTCCCAGCCCGGCGCAAAGTCAGCGCCCTCGCCGGCATAGACCACGAGCGAAAAGACGCCGAAGTTGAGGAGGCCGCCCACCGCGTGCACGGCGAAAAACCGCGCCAGCTCATCGAGCACATGGCGAACGTTGTCGACGTGATGGAAGGTGAAGTAGCGGTTGAGAAAGTAACCGACCGTCAGCCCCGAGGGATAGGACACCAGGCGGGCAGTGTAGGCATTGAAGGCAGGCTGATCCTTCAGCCAGTAAAGCAGGCCGATATCGATCAGCGCCATGGTGAGGCCGACGCAGGCGAAGCGCAGAAAGGCCGCGCGCGTGCTCGGGGAGAGCACACCCCATCGAAGTAACCTGTAGGAACGCCGGACCGGGATCGCTGCCGCCCTGTGTTGCCCTGGGAGCCAGCACCGATTCTAACCGCCCGGCCCGCTCAGCCAAGGTGAGGCAGCGCCGCGACCTGCAGCCAAAGCACCAGCGCGAGAAGCAGCGCGGCAAGCAGCTCCTGCCGCCACCCCCGGCCCTTGAGAACCACAGCAGCCATCTGCCACCTCCCGGTCGTCATGGGGGACGACCTCTTCTCACTCCTGAGTGTGGTAGGGAAAACTAGAGCTTTCATACTAATCCCGGCTGCGATTCTCGTTCTCGAAATTGCCAGCTGGTAGTAGCATCGGCATCGACCCACCCCCTCTACGGTGACAGAGATGTTCACGATCAAGCGCGTCACGTTCGCCCTGGCAATCCTCGCGTTCGCCCCGGGCCTTTCCCTCGCCCTGGAAGCCACCGCGCCGACGCCCAAGCTCGCCGCGGACATGACCCCGGTGACGACGGATAACGCCTTTCTCCGCACTGCCGAGGCGCCGGACTACTGGGCGATGTCGCCCTTCTACCTGGCCCAGCAGACCAATGCGGCCTGCTCCCTCGCCAGCATGGCCGTCGCGATGAACACGCTGCGCGGCCTCCCGGCCAGCGCGAAGGAAACGCTGATCACCCAGGACAACCTGCTGGAAGCCGTGGCAGACCCGGACTGGAACCGGCAGGCGGCCGAGGACGGCGACGGCGTGACCTTCGACGACCTCGTCGAGCAGGCGAAAGCCAGCCCGGCCGCCCTGGCCATTGACGCCTCGGTAGAAGCCCGGCAACCCGCCCTCGACAGCACCGCCACCCTCGAGGCGTTCCGCACCCTGCTGGCGGAGAACGAGCAGTCCGCGAACGACGTGGTCCTGGTCTACTACAACCAGGGCGTGGTCACCGGCGACTGGGACGGCCCCCACGTCTCGCCGATCGGCGCCTACGACGCCGCGAGGGACCGGGTGCTGATCATGGATGTCGACCGCGAGTGGTACGTGCCCTACTGGACGAAGACCGGGACCCTCTACGACGCCATGCTGAAGCCAACCTCAGCGGAGCACGGCGTGCTGGAAGGCGAGGTCGGCGGCTGGGTCCGGATCGCCCGCGGTAACTGATTGCTGAGGACGATTGAACGACTCGGGCCCGCGGCTACCACCGTAACAGCGGCGGCAGCAGGTATCGCCCGAGCAGGGCGCCGACCGCGACCGGCGCGACGTGCCAGAGGCCGAGGTGAACGGGGCCGTCCATGGGGCAGGCGAGCCCGTAGGCCGCGGAGCCCAGCGCGGTGGCCGCGATGCCGAGGTACAGCCCGGCGGTTCGCGGTGCCACCGGTGCCCCCCGGCGCAGCCAGTAGAACAGCACGGCCGCGCTCAGCAGCGATGCCAGCATCGCGGCACCGAAGCACTGGAGCCCGTGTGGGTCGGCGATTTCGCCCAGGGGATGCTCGTGCCCGACGAGACTGAGTACGGCCGCCACGGGCAACACGGCCAGCATCAGGGCCGCCCAGCGCGGGCCGTCGTGCTGGTTGCCGACCCGCGGGGTCGCCATGCGCAGGACGCTGCTGGCAGCGGCACAGCCCAGGATCAGGAGCAGGCCGTTGGTGGTGAGGAAAAGCGCCGAGGCCTCTCCCTGCCAGACCCCCGCCCACAGCCCCGACAGCAGGGCAATGCCCAGGACCGTCAGGCCAACGGCAGCCAGCAGCAACAGCAGGCCCGAACGCAGCCTAAGCGCTCGCACGGGCTGCAGGTCCTCTGCCATCTCCTGGATCAATGTCTGCGTGGATTTATACATGGTTACTCTGCTGTTTCGGGCAGGGCCGACAGTTTCTTCAGCCCGCGGTGAATACTGACCTTGACCGCGCTCTCGCTCTGGCCGCTGCGCACGGCCGCCTCCCGGATGGAAAGACCCTCGATCTTCACCCAGGCGATAACGCGGGCCTGCTGCTCCGGGATCTGCGCCAGCATACGGTCGAGGCTCAACCGTGCCAGCATCGCGCCCTCCCCGCTGCCGGCGGGGACATCCCCGTCCGTCAGTTCCTGCTCCGCTTTCCGGTAGACGCTGCGCAGGTGGTCCACCCAGCGGTAACGGGCGATGGCTGCCAGCCAGGGCAGGTACGGCCGCGCCGGGTCGTAGGTCGCGCGCTTGTTGTGCACGGCGATGAGCACCTCCTGCACCAGGTCGTCGCGGTTGCCCGGCGCGCAGCGGCGATTGAAGAACCGCTCCAGCCAGCGCTGCGACTCGGTCAACAGCGCGGTATAGGCCTGCCGGTCCCCACCCTGGGCCAGGCGCATCAGCTCTGCCAGCGTTTCCTCTTCTGCCATCATGCGCGCACGGGCACTCCCCGGTAGCGGTTGCCGCGCAGCAGGTTGTCGAGGGACAACCACCCGCCGCCGGACGACACGAGCACCAGCGCCAGCGCCGCCCAGAGGCTGTGCACCGGCCACCAGGCATCAGGGTAAACGAAAAGCTGGATGGTGAGCGTCATCAGCAGCAGCGCCAGGGCCGAGAACCGCGTGGCCAGGCCCAGCACCAGGAGCACGGGAAACAGGTGCTCGGCCCAGGTCGCCAGGTACATCGCCAGCGTCGTCGGCAGCGGCACGCCGCTGTATTCGCTCTCGAAGAGAAAGCGCGTGGTGGCGCTGGGCGTCAGCCAGCTTCCGTCCTCGACCTTGGTGCGCCCCGCGCGCCAGAACACCCCGGCCAGCGAGATGCGGCACAGGAGCAGGGCCGCCGCGTCCAGGCCGGCGCCGAGCCGATCGTAGAAGCCGGCCATGCGATCAGCGCTCGATCGGCGTCAGTGAGCCCTTGCCTTTCGGCGTCTCGATCTTTTCGCAGCTGCCTTTCTCGACCAGCTTCCAGGCATTGCCCTGGTAGTCCCGCGTGGACGTGCCGGAACAGCTGGTGCCGGGGCCGGCCGCGCAGTCGTTCTCCCCGGCCTTGGCAACGCCGTAGCATTTTTCCATGGCCTTGCCCTGGGCCGCTGCGGGTGCCGCCTGGATGCCGGCGGTGATGCCGGCCGCCAGGGCCAGCGTTGCGATGCGGTGGATGTCTCGCCTGTTCATGTCGTCTTCCTCGTTACGGTGGGGGGTGACAGGACGGAATTCGCCGCCCGGGCCGGATTGGTTACAGCGCCGTCGAAGTATTTTTTTCTGCTTTCCTGTAACCGACGGCGACGCTGTCGCGAATACCCCCGTGTCCATCCCGGACAGCAACGCAATCGAAAACACCTAATCAGCACACGAGGGAAACAACCGATGAACAAGCAGAACATCTTCGCCGCCGCCGCAGCGGCCATTGCACTCTCCTCCGCCGCCAGCTTCGCCGCGGAGCCGCCGGCAGGCAGCAGCGGGACGGCGGTCGGCGCCGACGACAAGGTCCACTGCTACGGCGTGCACAGCTGCAAGGGCAACGCAGACTGCGCGACCACGGAAAACGCCTGCAAGGGTATGAACGCCTGCAAGGGTCACGGCTTCAAGGCCATGGCGGCAGGGGAGTGCCTGAGCAAGGGCGGCACCATCGGCGACCTGGGTGCGGAATGAACGCCAGAGGTCCAGGCGCTGCGCCCCGCTTCGGCCTGGGCCTTCGCCGAGCGCACTACGACGACTTTCTCACCGGCCCCGTGCCGGTGGACTTCGTCGAGGTGATCTCGGAAAACTTCATGGTCGACGGCGGCAACCCGCGCCACGTGCTGGAGCGCGTGCGCCGGGACACGGCCGTGGCCCTGCACGGCGTCTCCCTGTCCGTCGGCTCTGCGCACGGCCTCGATGACAGCTACCTGAAAAGGCTCCGGGCACTGGCCGACTGGATCGAGCCGCTGTGGGTCTCTGACCACGTCTGCTGGACTCGCACCAGCGCCCACAACAGCCACGACCTGCTGCCGCTGCCCTACACGCGCGAGGCGCTGCAGGTGGTCTGCGACAACGTCCATCGCGCGCAGGACGTCCTGGGCCGGCCACTGGTGCTGGAGAACCCGTCCAGTTACCTGGCCTTCCCCGGGGACGAGATGAGCGAGTGGGCGTTCATCGCCGCCATCGCGGCGCACACCGGCTGCGGCCTGCTGCTGGACCTCAACAACATCGTCGTCAGCGCGCACAACCACGGCTTTGCGCCGGCGGACTATATCGCCGGCCTGCCGCTCGAGCGCGTGCGCCAGGTGCACCTCGCCGGGCACACCGACGGCGCGATCAAGATCGACACCCACGACCAGCCCGTGTCGGCCGACACCTGGGCGCTCTACGCACAGGTGATGCCGATGCTCCCCGGCGTGGCCGTCATGATCGAGCGCGACGACAACATCCCGCCGCTGCCGGACATGCTCAGCGAGCTGGGGCAGGCGCGCGCGCTGGCCGAGCGCCCGGCGCACCGCTGCGCGGTACCGGCCTGATGACGCCTACCTCGCTCGCCCGGTCGCAGGCAGCGTTCATGGCGCTGCTGCTGGAGGAGGACAGCCCCCTGCCCGAGGGCTGGGACCCGGCGAGGGTGGCGATCTACCGCAACGCCTACCGTGCCCGCCTCGTGGATGCGCTGCGGGAAACCTATCCCCGCACCGCGCAATGGGTGGGCGACGAGGCCTTCCGCCGCGCCGCGGCTCACCACCTCATCGCCTCGCCACCCGACAGCTGGACCCTGGACGAGGCCGGGCGCGGGTTCGCCGACACGCTGGCGGCGCTTTTCCGCAAGGACCCGGAGGTCACCGAGCTGGCCTGGCTGGAGTGGGCGATGCACGAGTGTTTCGTCAGCGCCGACGCCACGCCGCTGGACGCCGCGGGCTTCGCCGAGGCGACGGCGCCGTACACCGACGACGACTGGGCGCGGCTGCGCCTTCACTTCCTGCCGGGCACGCAATGCACGGCCCTTGCGCATCGCATCCACGCGCTGTGGCCGCTGCTCTCCGGGGATTCCCCGGACGAGACCGCGCGCGAGAGCGACTACCGCAGCGAACAGCCCCTCGCCTGCATCGTCTGGCGCCAGGCACTCAAGCCGGTGTTCCTGCCGGTAACGGCCGCGGAGGGCGATACGCTGAGCCTGCTGCTTGCCGGGGCCAGCTACGGCGAGGCCTGCGCGATGCTGGTGGACCGCCTCGGCGAGGACACGGCCGTCACCGAGGCCGGCGCCATGCTGGGACGCTGGCTTCACGAGGGCATGATCAGCGCCGTGGACGTCGTACCCTAGGCCGCTAGCGGTACAGCCAGCGGGCCGCAACCCGCGTCATGAGCGGCGTGATGAAATACGACATCAGGCCCACCATGATCGCGACCGACAGTGTCAGTGCAAGCAGCTGGTGCTGTGGCAGCCATGCGTGGAATGCCGGCGGAATGATATGCACGGGAACAAGCAGGCCCAGGAACGTCAGCAAAGCCATCTTGTGACGCTTCGGCCGCGCACAGTCTGTTTTCCTGTTCATAGCGCCCCCAGCCGGCCGGCCTCGTGGGCTGCCTTCACTTCGTCGATCTCCTCCGCGGACCCCATGACGAACGGACCCTGCTGGACGTAGGGCTCGCGGATCGGCTCCGCCGCGAAGAGGGCGAAGTGGGCCGCCCCGCCGTGCGTGCTCTTCAGCTGGAGGTCCAGGGGCTGCCCTGCGGCCGGGCTGCTGACCGTCATCGCCTCACCATCGCGGATAACGTAGAGCGAGCCCGCGACCGACAGCGACAGGTCGCCATCGATGGCCTGCACCCAGGCGTTTCGATCGGCCGCCAGGCGGTGCACAAAAGCCCCATCCCCGGTCACCGTGCCATCGAGGATGGTCATCGACGCGTTCGGCGCAGCGACACCGGCGACACCGTTCGAACTGCCGAGCGCGATACGCACCCGATAGCCTTCGCCGGTCAGCACGGGCATCTCGTCACCGCGCACCTGCAGCGACATCGGGTCGTCGTGGCGCTGCCGCTGCGGCAGGTTGACGAACACCTGCAGGCCGTGGATCCGCGACCCGGGCCGCGGCGCCTCGTCGTGGACGGCGCCGCTGCCGGCCTTGAGCCAGTACAGGTCACCGGGCAGCAGGTCAAAGTCATTGCCGAGGGAGTCGCGGTTGTGGAAGCGCCCGCTGCTGTCCTCGAACAGGAGAGAGACCGCCGACAGGCCGGCGTGAGGATGCTCGCCAAAGGTGGAGTCCGTCATCACGTAGTGATCCACCATGACCAGCGGGTCCATGGCGGCGTCGACTTCTTTGGCGCGAAAGCTCTGCGCCGTGAAGCCGTCGCCAATGGCCAGGGCTTTACCCGAGACCGGCGGGCTGACCCGGGGGCCTTCCGGTGTGTTGTGGCGTGCGTCGTAATCGATTGCGGTGTTCCGTGCCGTCATAGTGGCTTCCTCCGTTTGGGTGCGTTTGCTACACGTTTTCAGAATACGAGCAGAACAATCACGGGCAGAAGTGCCAAAATTTGAAATTTCTGTTCTATATTCAGAACAACAGTATTGCGCCACCTGGAAGAGAGGCTCGTCCCGACCATGACTGCCATCGATCTGAACGACTACTTCTACTTCGTGCACGTCGTCGAGAAGCGGGGCTTTTCAGCGGCGGCCCAGGCCCTGGGGATGCCCAAGTCGCGGCTGAGCCGGCACATCGCTGCCCTCGAAGCGCGCCTGGACACCCGCCTGATCCAGCGCACCACCCGCCAGTTCAACGTGACCGACACCGGCGAGGTGTTCTACCAGCATGCCCGCGCGCTGATCGATGAGATGGAGAGCGCCGAGGCGGCGGTAGCGCGGAAGAAGAACACGCTGTCGGGCAACGTCGTCCTGAGCTGCTCGGTGGGCGTTGCGCAGTTTGCGGTCAAGGACCTGCTGGCGCGCTTTCTCACCGAGAATCCGCGGGTGACCGTGGCGCAGCAGGTGACCAACCAGAACATCGATCTCGTCGGCGCGGGCGTCGACCTGTCCATACGCGGGCATACCGGCCCGCTGCCCGATTCCTCCCTCGTCCAGCGCAAACTGGCAACGGTGGAATGGCACCTCTTCTGCGCAGCCGGGTACCAGGACCAGCACGGCGCCATCGATAACCCGGCGGACCTGGCAAGCCACCCCACGCTGGCCCTGGGCTGGCAGTCACCGACCGGCCAATGGTCGCTGCAGAGCTACGGGGGCGAGGAAACGGGCGTCGCCATAACCCCGCGGCTCAAGAGCGAGGACATGGCCACCCTCAAGGCAGCCGCCCTGCAAGGCCTGGGGCTGGTGGCACTACCGGCGTACACCTGCCGTCAGGAGCTGGACGACGGCCGGCTGGTGCGGGTGCTGCCTGACTGGCACGCCGGGGTGGCCCAACTGAGCCTGGTGCAGCCCAGCCGGCGAGGCACCTCGGCCGCGGTAGAGGCGCTGCGGGATTGCCTGGTGACCGGGCTTGCCGGTGTCGTCAGCGGCTAGGAACAACGCGCCTCGCGGCCGTGACCATGCCCACCGTCAACAGGTAACCCAACAGGCCCCAGGCACCGGACAGGAAACTGGCGAGCAGGCAGGGCACGACAACGAACCGGTTTATGCCGCGCCGGCGGGCATCCTCGATGATCCAGTAAGTCACCAGCAGGATGAAGCCGAGGATCTCCACCCACACGTTGAGCAACCGCTCGGGCACGCTGAACAGGGCGACGACGCCCTCGAAGGACGTCATGCTGCCGGCCGGCTCCAGGTCGCTCGCATTGACCACGCCGAGCGTTAACAGGACGAAAAGCGCTGTCGGCGCGAGTATCCCGCCGAGCAACAGCAGCCCGGCACGGGCCCTGGATGCCTCGGGCAGGAAATGGGCGATGAACAAGCCGACCCAGCACAGCGCAAAGCCGTTCGTCGCCACCGTAAAGACCTGTGAACTTTCCATGTCAGCTTTCTCCAATCCTCTCGTTTGCTAGAACGCCCCGTCACAGAGACGGAGCGTGCAGTCGACAATGTCCTTCGGCCAGGCGCTGATGTGCTCCCTGAACGCGCGCTCGTTGCCGGCATAGAGGGCCCGCGTCGTCTCCTCGAACCCCGGGAGGTCGCCGGCGATGGCGGACAGGAAGCGATTGGTCCGATCCTGGGCGAGACGGATGCCGTCGGACCGGGCCGTTTGCTTGCGCGCGTCGTCCACCAGCCGCCGCAGGGCC
>CAJWWA010000109.1 GCA_913048495.1 uncultured Halieaceae bacterium | reverse complement strand
CGAGGGGCTCGACATCCTCGAAGCGGGTATCGATGCCGCCCTGGAGGCCGCATGAGACAGCGCGATGACATGACTTTTCCCTTCGAGGAGTACGAGCGCCGGGTGCGAGAGCTGCGCGAGCGCATGGCCGAGCGTCTCCTCGATGCGGTGGTGATCACCGACCCGGAAAACCTGATGTACCTCACGGACTACCAGACCACCGGCTACTCCTTCTTCCAGGCCCTGGTGGTGCCGCTCGACGACGAGCCCTTCATGATCACCCGGCACCTGGAGGAGTCGAACGTTCACGCCCGCACCTGGGTCGAGAAGACCCGGCCCTACCCCGATACCGGGGACGCCATTCAGAAGCTGCTCAGTGCGCTGCGGGAGTTCGGCCTGTACGGCAAGAACGTGGGCTACGAGCGCAACAGCTATTTCTTCCCGGCCTACCACCAGGACAGCATCCACACGAACTTCCTCGACGGGCGTCTCATGGACTGCTTCGGCATCGTCGAGGAGGGCCGCGTTCGCAAGTCGCCGGCCGAGGTCGAGATCATGCGCCGCGCCGCGGCGGCGACGGAGGCCGGTATGCGCGCAGGCTTCGAGGCCTGCGAGGCCGGCGTCACCGAGAACGAGATCGGCGCCGCCATTTCCGCGGCCATGTTCCGCGCCGGCGGCGAGCCGCCCGCGGTCATGCCCTACGTCGTGTCGGGGCCCCGGTCGATGATCGGCCATGCCACCTGGGAGGGCAGGACCGTGCAGCCGGGTGAACACGTGTTCCTGGAGGTCGGCGGCTGCTACCGCCGCTACCACACCGCGATGATGCGGACCGTGGTGTGCGGCGAGCTTTCCGAGGTCATGCTGCAGGCGCAGGAGCGCATGAAGTTCGCCCTCGATGAAGTGCATAAGCAGGTGCAGCCGGGGCTGACGGTCTCCGACGTGGACAACCTGGTCCGCAATATCATCAACGACAATATGGTGGGCGCCAGCCTGATCACCCGCTCGGGCTACTCGATCGGCATCGCCTTTCCCCCGTCCTGGGACGAGGGCTACATCATCAGCCTGAAGCAGGGCGACTCGCGGGTCCTCAAGGAGGGCATGACCTTCCACCTCATTCCCTGGATGTGGGGCGTGGAGGGCGACAAGACCGTCGGCATCTCCGACACCTTCCTGGTGACCGCCGACGGCTGCGAGAGCTTCTTCTCCCTCGACCGGGATTTCGTGCTCAAGCCGGCGAGCGGCAAGGCCGCCGGCAGCGGGAAGCCGTCCGCTGCGGCAGCGGCCCGTGCCGCAAAGGCCAATGGCGAGGATCATCACAGGGACCATCGCAAAGACCAGGGAGCCACCCATGCAGAGAGTGATTGACCCGACCAACGGTCGCCTGCTCCGGGAAGTGCCCTACGCCGACCCGGCGCAGGTGGAGGCGGCGCTCGCCGCGAGCCACGCCTGCTTCCAGGACTGGCGCCGCGCCAGCTTCGCCGAGCGCGGCGAGGTGCTGCGCGCGGTGGCGAAGCGCCTGCGCGACGACGTGGAGCAGCTGGCGCCACTGATGACCGAGGAAATGGGCAAGCCGATCCGCGAGGCCCGCGGCGAGGTGGAGAAGGCCGCCTGGGCGGCGGACCACTACGCCGAGCACGCCGAGGCCTACCTCGAGCCGCTGACCCTGCCGTCCGATGCCAGCCACAGCTACGTGCAGCACCTGCCCCTCGGCACGGTGCTCGGCGTCCTGCCCTGGAACGCGCCCTTCTGGCTGGCCTTCCGCTTCGCGGCACCGGCGCTCATGGCCGGCAACACCTGCCTGATGAAGCACGACGCCCACGTGCCGTCCTCGGCCGCCGCCATCGGCGCGCTCTTCGAGCAGGTCGGCGCGCCCGCGGGGCTGTTCCAGGACCTGCCCATGGACCACGCGGCGGTGGCGGACGTCATCCGCGACGACCGCGTGCGGGCGGTCTCCTTCACCGGCTCCGATCGCGGCGGGGCCGCGGTGGCGGCGCTTGCGGCGGCCGAGATCAAGCCGGCGGTGCTCGAGCTGGGCGGGTCGGACCCGTGCATCGTCCTCGCCGATGCGGACCTCGAGGCGGCGGTCGACGTGATCACGCTGTCGCGCATCATCAACGCCGGGCAGAGCTGCATCGCCGCGAAGCGCATCATCGTCGAGGATGCCGTCTACGACGAGCTCACCGGGCTGCTCGAGGAACGCCTGGCCGCGCTCACCGTGGGCGACCCGCGCGAGGAGTCGACCGATGTCGGCCCCATCGCCCGGGAGGACCTGCGCGACAACCTGCACCGGCAGGTGCAGGAAACCGTGGCCGCGGGCGCCCGCTGCCGCCTGGGCGGTGAACTGCCCGACGGCGACGGCTTTTTCTACCCGGTCACGCTGCTCACGGAGGTCACCCAGGCGATGACCGCCGCCCGCGAGGAGACCTTCGGTCCGGTCATGGCCCTGCTCCGCGCCGGCGACGCGGAGACCGCCATCGCCATGGCCAACGACACCCGCTACGGCCTCGCCGCCTCGGTCTGGGGCGAGACCGGGCGCGCCGAGGCCATCGCCGCCCGGCTGGACACGGGGCAGGTCGCCGTCAACGGCATCGTCAAGACCGACCCGCGCCTGCCCAGTGGCGGGGTCAAGCGCTCGGGCTACGGGCGCGAGCTCGGCCCGCACGGCATCCATGCCTTCGTCAACGCACAGCAGGTCTGGGTGGGCCCGAAGCAGGGCGGCTGACCCGGTCCCTCCGGGCCGGTCCCGGCTCCCGGCGGGCGGTAAAATTGGCAAAAAATGGAGGTGCGGCGCGGCGGCGTTTTGCTATGCTGGAGTCGGTTGCATAAAAAGACCGCTCTGCCGGTCCCGTTAAATAACCATAACTACGGGGTAACGCCATGCCTATCGCACCGCAAGTCCGTCCGCTGTTCACCCGCCGCCGTCCGCTGGTCGCGGGCCTCGCCCTGGCCCTCGCGGCCGGCGCCCAGGCCCAGGACCTCATGCTCGAGGAGGTCATCGTCACCGCCCAGAAGCGCGCCGAGAGCCTGCAGGACGTGCCGATCTCGGTCAGCGCCGTGAGCGGTGACAAGCTCGTCGAGGCCAACATCAGCAACCTCGAGGCGCTGACGACCTACGTGCCGAACTTCTCCATGAACCAGAGCGGCATCTCGAACAACATCACCATCCGCGGCGTCAGCTCCGGTATCAACCCGGGCTTCGAGCAGTCCACGGGCATGTACGTGGACAACATCTACTACGGGCGCGGCCAGCTCGCGCGCTCGCCGCTCTTCGACCTCGATCGCATCGAGGTGCTGCGAGGGCCGCAGCCGATTCTCTTCGGCAAGAACAGCATCGCCGGCGCGGTCAGCATGGTGACCGCCAAGCCCACCGACACCTTCGAGGGCTCCGTGACCGCCCTCTACGAGACGGAAGAGGAGCGGCAGGACTACCGCGTGGTGCTCTCCGGGCCGCTCACCGACACGCTGTCCGGGCGCCTCTCGCTCATGTACCGCGACGTGGAGGGCCCGTACACGAACACCTTCACCGGCGACGACGAGAAGCAGGAAGAGGAAATGGTCTACCGCGGCTCCCTGCTCTGGGAGCCCACGCAGCAGCTGTCCATCTGGGCCAAGTACGAGCACTCGGACTTCGACGACAACGGCCGCAACGTCGAGCTCGACCAGAGCATCGTCCGCGAGGACCTGGCCGGCACCGGGCAGGGCACGGACTACATCACGGCCCTCGACAACTTCGTCGGCCTGGCCAACGGCGTTCTCGGCCTGCAGCCGCCGGTGGCTTACTCCGGTGACGACGGCGAGCTGAACCGCGTGCGCGGCGGCAACGGCGACTTCCACGACAACCAGTCCGACGTGTTCGTGCTGACCATCGACTACGACCTGGGCGGGCTGACGCTGACCTCGACCACCGGCTACCTCGAGTACGAGTTCCAGCAGGACTGCGACTGCGATTTCACCAGCGCGACCGTGTTCAACGCGCTGCAGGACGAGGCCTTCGAGCAGTTCAGCCAGGAAATCCGGGTGACCTCGCCGGGCGGTGAGACCATCGACTATATCGCCGGCCTCTACTACCAGACCAACGAGCTGGACTTCGAGGACTCTATCAACGTCATGGATAACAGCTTGCTGCGTATCCTCAATCCCGCGTTCTCCAATATCCGCACGCGGCGCTTCGCCGACCAGGAGAGTGACATGTGGGCGGCCTTCGCGCAGGTGACCTGGAACATTTCCGATACGTTCCGCCTGGTCCTTGGCGGGCGCTACAGCGAGGAGGAGAAGACGGCGACCAAGACCCAGGTGCACTTCGGGCCGGATGACCAGCCGACCCCGGCGACGGACCCGAGCGGCCAGGTGCCGAACGTGCTCTGGGGCCTGAACCCGCTCTTCGGGGCTTTCAGTATCGAGCCCTACGACACGATCTCCGGCAAGCGCAAGGAAGAGGAGTTCAACCCGCTGGTCACGCTCCAGTGGGACGCCACCGACGACATGATGCTCTACGCGACCTACGTGGAAGGCTTCAAGGCCGGCGGCTTCGACATCCGCTCCAACGGCCACCCGGACCCGAACGTGGTCAACGCGCAGAACCTCGGCCGCGGCCTCGACATCGTCGGCGTGTTCGAGTTCGAGGACGAGTCCGCCGAGAGCTTCGAAGTGGGCGCGAAGATGGGCATCGGCGACACGGCCGAGCTGAACATTGCCGCCTTCTACACGGAGTACACGAACCTGCAGACGGGCCAGTTCGACGGTGTGCTCGGCTTCAACGTCCGCAACGCGGGGGAGGCCGAAATCTCCGGCGTCGAGCTGGACGGTCGCTGGCTGGTCACCCAGGGCCTGACCCTGAGCGCCGCCGTGGCCTATCTCGATTTCGAGTACACGGACTTCGAGAACAACCAGTGCTACTTCGGCCAGCAGGTGCTGGAGCCGGGTGCCGTGCAGCCCGACGGGGTCACCTGCGACGCCACCGGCAAGCGCAAGGAGTACACGCCGGAATGGACCGGGTCGATCATCGCGGACTACGTGATGCCGCTGGGTGACAGCCTCGAGCTGCGCACCACGCTCGACCTGAACTACAGCGACTCCTACACCTTCAACCCGACGCTGGACCCGCGCAGCGAGCAGGATTCCTTCACCAAGGTGAACCTGCGCGTCGCCGTCGGCGCGCCCTCCGGGCAGTGGGAGCTCGCCTTCGTCGGGCAGAACCTCACCGACGAGGATGTCGTCATCTACGGCGGTGAGGCCCCGCTCGCCGGCACGCTCACGGGCGGCACGGGCATGGCGTACTACAAGTTCCTCGACCGCCCGGCAACCTACGCCGTGCAGGGGACCTATCGCTTCTAGAACCGACGGCAGCGATCAGGGCCGGGCGTCCCCAGGGGCGCCCGGCTTTTTTGTTCGAGGGCATGCTGGGCTAAGCTTCGCGCATGACCGGGGAAGCGGGCGGCGCGCCGCGCAAGATCATTCACGTCGACATGGACGCGTTCTACGCCAGCGTGGAGCAGCGGGACGACCCGTCGCTGCGCGGACGGCCGGTGGCGGTGGGCGGATCCGCGCGGCGCGGGGTCGTGGCGGCGGCGAGCTACGAGGCGCGGGTGTTCGGCGTGCGCTCGGCGATGCCGTCGGTGACAGCGAAGCGTCGCTGCCCCGAACTGGTGTTCATCAAGCCGCGCTTCGACCACTACCGGGACATCTCCCGGCAGATCCGCAGCATCTTCGCGCGCTACAGCGACCAGGTGGAACCGCTGTCGCTGGATGAGGCGTACCTCGACGTGACCGCCGACCGCGCCTGCCTCGGCAGCGCGACGGCCACCGCGCAGGCGATCCGGGCAGCCATCCGCGAGGAGACGGCGCTGACAGCGAGCGCGGGCGTGAGCTACAACAAGTTCCTGGCCAAGATCGCCTCCGACCAGCACAAACCGGACGGGCTCTGCGTGATCACGCCGGCGCAGGGGCCGGCCTTCGTCGCGGGGCTGCCCGTGCGGCGCTTTCACGGTGTGGGGCCGCGGACCGCGGAGCGCATGGCGCGGCTGGGGATTCACACCGGGGCCGACCTGCGCGCCTGCGAGCGGGCCTTCCTCGAGCAGCACTTCGGCAAGTTTGCCGGCTACCTCTACGGCGCGGCCCGGGGCGAGGACCAGCGCCCCGTGCGGCCCGAGCGTCAGCGCAAGTCCATCGGCGCGGAGCGCACCTTCGGCGAGGACCTCGAGGACAGCGCGGCGGTGCACGCGGCGCTGGACCGGATCGCGGACACGCTCTGGGCGCGGGTCGAGGCACAGCCGCTGCGCGGTCGTACCGTGACCGTGAAGGTCAAGTACTCGGATTTCCGGCTGCTCACCCGGGCCCGCTCCGTGGCCGTGCCGGTGGAGACGCCGGCGCGGCTGCGCGAGCTGGCGTCCGCGGCCGTCGCACCGCTGCTGCCGCCGGCGCGGGGCATCCGGCTGCTCGGGATCGCTCTCTCGGCACTCGCGGCGCCCGAGGCGCCCGCGGCCGCGGTCGCGGTCGCGGAGCCGCCGCCGGGGCAGCAATCGCTCGCCTTCTGACTGCCGCCCCGGGCGAGCTTGCCGGGCCCGGCTCCGAGAGGTCATCATGGGTCAACCAACCCGACACGGAGAGCCCGCGCGCATGGATGCCCTGTATCCCCCGATCGAACCCTACGACCACGGCTGGCTCGCGGTCGGCGATGGCCACGAGGTCTACTACGAGCAGTGCGGCAACCCGGCGGGCAAGCCCTGCCTGTTCGTGCACGGCGGCCCGGGGGGCGGGGCGGGCAAGGACGCGCGGCGCTTCTTCGACCCGGAGCGCTACCGCATCGTACTCTTCGACCAGCGCGGCTGTGGCCGTTCCCGGCCCCACGCATCGCTGGAAGCGAACACCACCTGGGACCTCGTTGCCGACATGGAGCGGCTGCGGGAGACCCTCGGCATCGAGCGCTGGCTGGTCTTCGGTGGCTCCTGGGGCAGCACCCTGTCCCTCGCCTACGCGCAGGCCCATACGGAGGTGGTGAGCGAACTCGTGCTGCGCGGCATTTTCCTGCTGCGGGAGCAGGAGATCCGCTGGTTCTACCAGCACGGCGCCAGTGAAATGTACCCGGACGCCTGGGAGGCCTACCTGGCGCCGATACCGGAGGCGGAGCGCGATGACCTGGTGCAGGCCTTTCACCGGCGCCTGACCGGGCCGGACGAAGCCGAGCGGCTCGCGGCGGCGCGGGCCTGGTCGGTCTGGGAGGCGTCGACGAGTTTCCTGCGACCGCGGGCGGATTTCGTGGCTCAGCTCGATGCGCCCGCGGCGGCGCTCGCCATGGCGCGCATCGAATGCCACTACTTCGTCAACGGCGGCTTCTTCGAGCGGCCGGAACAGCTGCTGGAGGGGATCGACCGCATCCGCCACATCCCGGCGGTGATCGTCCAGGGCCGCTACGACGTGGTCTGCCCGCCGACCACCGCCTGGATGCTGCACCGGGCCTGGCCGGAGGCGGATTTCCACCTCGTGCCCGATGCCGGCCACTCCGCCTTCGACGGCAGCAACGCGGCCGCCCTGGTGGCGGCGACGGACCGCTTCGCGAACGGCTGAACCAGGACCCTAGGCGGGCAACAGCAGGCTGCGCAGCAGCAACGCCACGGCGCCCACGGCCAGCACGCCCGCCGCCCAGAGCGCAACGAACCAGAGCGCCCGGCGCAGCGCGGGCGGCAGCGGCTGCCCGCTCATCAGTGGTAGCCCTCGTCCGGGTCCAGCTTGCCGCGGAACACCCAGTAGGCGTAGCCGGTGTAGCCGAGGATCAGCGGCAGCATCACCAGCGCGCCGACCAGCATGAACCACTGGCTGGAGGGCGGGGCCGCGGCCTCCCACAGCGTCACCGAGGTGGGGATGATGTAGGGCCAGAGCGAGATGCACAGGCCCACGAAGCAGAGGGCGAAGAGCCCGAGCGTGAGCAGGAACGGGGCGAGGTCGTGCCCATCCTGCGTGAGGGAGCGGTAGAGCCAGGTGCTGAGCACCGCGACCAGGATGGGGACCGGCGCGGCCACCGCCGCCGTCGGCAGGGTGAACCAGCGGGCCCAGTAGGCGGCCTCCAGGAACGGCGTGGCCAGGCTGACCGCGCCGATCATCGCCACGGTGATGCCGCCCGTGACCACGGCGATGCGCCGCGCGCGGTCGTGCACCTCGCCCTCTGTTTTCAGCACCAGCCAGCAGGCGCCGAGGAGCAGGTAACCGACCGCCACCGCGACCCCGGTGAGCAGCGTGAAAGGCGTCAGCCAGTCCCACCAGCCGCCGCCGTAGCTGCGACCATCCACGGCAACACCCTGGAGGACGGCGCCCAGGGCGATGCCCTGGGCCAGGGCCGCCACGGCGGAACCGAGGATGAATGCGCGGTCCCACCAGCGCCGCCAGCGTTCCGTGCGCCAGCGGTACTCGAAGGCCACGCCGCGGAACACGAGCGCGAGCAGCATGGCGATGATCGGCGTGTACAGCGCCGTCATGTAGATGCCGTAGGCCATGGGGAAGGCGGCGAAGAGACCGCCCCCGCCGAGGATGAGCCAGGTCTCGTTGCCGTCCCAGACCGGCGCCACGGAATTCATGAGCAGGTCGCGATCGCGGCGCTCGGGAAACACCGCGAACAGCATGCCGATGCCGAGGTCGAAGCCGTCGAGCACGACGTAGATGAAGACCGCGAGAACCAGCAGCCCCGCCCAGGCAATGGTCAGGTCCACGACGCAGCTCCCGTCGATGCGGTTTCCTGGAACTGGACCGCCGGCACGGTGCCCGCGGTGCGCAGGGGCCCGGCCGTGGGCGGGCCGCCGACCGCGTCCGGCCCCTGCACCATGAGCCGGAGCACGTAGAAGATCCCGGCGCCGAACACCAGGAAATAGACCACGGCGAAGATCAGCAGGGACGTGGCGACGGCCGGTGCGGCGATCGGCGACACGGAGGCGGCGGTGGTGAGTTCACCGTAGACCGTCCAGGGCTGGCGACCGACTTCGGTGGTCACCCAGCCGGCGATGACCGCGACCAGGCCCGACGGCCCGAGGGCCACGGCCGCCCGCTGTAGCCAGCGGTCCTCGTAGAGGCGGCCGCGATAACGGGCCCAGAGGCTCCACAGGCCGAGGCCCGCCATGGCCAGCCCGAGCCCGACCATGATCCGGAAGGCCCAGAACACCACGCCCACGGGCGGCTGCTCTTGCGGCGGCACCGTGTCCAGGCCGGCCAGCGGCGCATCGAGGTCGTGCTTCAGGATCAGCGACGACAGTTTCGGGATCTCCAGCGCGTAGCGCACCTCGCCGGCCGCGGAATCCAGCAGGCCGAGGAGAATCAGCGGCGCGCCATCCGGGTAGCTCCGGTAGTGCCCCTCCATGGCCATCACCTTCACCGGCTGGTGCTCGAGCGTGTTGAGGCCGTGCAGGTCGCCGATGAAGACCTGCAGCGGGGCGACGATGGCGGCCATCCACAGGGCCATGGAGAACATGCGACGCACGGGCGCGCTGTGCCCGTGGCCGCGCAGCAGGTGCCAGGCAGCCACGCCGCCGACCATGAAGGCCGTGGTCAGGTAGGCGGCGGTCAAGGTATGCGCGAGGCGGTAGGGGAAGCTCGGGTTGAAGATGATCGCGAGCCAGTCCCTGGGCAGGAACTGGCCGTTGGCGGCGACCTCGTAGCCCGCCGGCGTCTGCATCCAGCTGTTGACCGCGAGGATCCAGGTAGCGGAGAGGGCCGTGCCGACAGCGACCATGGCGCAGGCCAGCATGTGCAGGCGATCGCCAACGCGCTCGCGGCCGAACAGCATGATGCCGAGGAAGCCCGCCTCTAGGAAGAAGGCCGTCAGCACCTCGTAGGCCATCAGCGGCCCGATAACCGGCCCGGCGCGATCGGAGAACACCGACCAGTTGGTGCCGAACTGGTACGACATGGTGATACCGGAGACGACGCCCATGGCGAAAACCAGGGCAAAGATGCGGATCCAGAACTGGAACAGCGCCAGGTAGCTCCGGTCCCGGGTCCACAGCCAGAGGCCATTGAGCACCGCCAGGTAGCTGGCGAGGCCGATGGAAAGGGCCGGGAAGATGAAGTGGAACGCGACCGTGAAGGCGAACTGGGCGCGTGCCAGCAGGACAGGGTCGAGGGCGTCGAACATGGTCAGCTACGGCAGGGTATCACGGTTGTTACGCGCCGTGAGGGCGTGCAGACCTGCCAGCGGGGGCTTGGTCGCCTCGCGACGGGAGCTCAGCAGAGATTTTTGTGTGGTTCCCGGCACATAGGTTACAGCTGATTCCGGGCACATAGGTTACACATTT
>CAJWWA010000108.1 GCA_913048495.1 uncultured Halieaceae bacterium | reverse complement strand
GCGTCCCCAGGCCGTCGTTGCGCAGCCGCTCCCAGGCCTGGAGCCGCACGTAGCCGGTGCCGTGGGTCTCGCAGCCCGCGTGGGCGAGGCGGCAGCCTGTCAGGGCGGCGCGGTGCCCGTAGAGTTGCTCGCTGGCGTCCGCGGCGAGCTCGCCGCGCGCGCACTCGCGGAAGCCCAGCTGCTGCCAGAACGCGAGCTGCCGGGGAAGGTCCTCGCGGGTCGTGCCGAAGACGAACTCGCGGATGCCGCGGTCGGGGCGGCCGCTCACAGTTCGCCGCCGATCTCGATCAGCGTCCGGCCGGTCAGCTCGCGGGCCTCCCAGGCGCGGTGCGCCTCGGCGAGTTCCGCCAGGGGATAGCAGCGCCCGATGGGGATGGTGAACTCGCCGCTGGCGAGCGCCTCCTGCATGGCCGCCTTCTCACGGCCGCCGGAGTGCGCCTGGTGGACGTACTGGACAAAGCCCTCGACGGCGCAGCATTTGCCGATGAGCGCAGAGATGGAGAGGTCACCGCCTTTGCCCGCCGTCGCGCCGAGGAAGATGATCTTGCCGAGGGGCGCGATGCACGCGAGGTTGCGCAAGGCGTTGTCACCGGCATTGCCGTCGATGATGAGATCGGCCCCCTTGCCGCCGGTGGCGGTACGGACCTGCTCCGGCCAGTCGGGCTGCAGGTAGTCGATGCGGTGATCCGCCCCGTAGGGCTGCAGCCAGTCGAGCTTGCCGGGTCCGCCCGCCAAGGCTATCACGGTCGCCCCGGCACGCTTTGCGACCTGGGTGACCAGCACGCCCACGGCGCCGGCCGCGGAATGCACGGCAACGGTCATGCCGGGCTGTACCCGGCCGGCGCTGTGCACCAGCAGCCACGCCGTGTAGGCGCAGGTGGAGTAGCTCGCGGCCAGGCGCCAGTCGAAGGCGTCCGGCACCTGCTCGATACGCGCGGCATCGGCGAGCGCGTATTCCGCGTTGCCCCGCCACAGCCCGTTGACGGCGACCCGCTGCCCCTCGAGCGCCGGGTCGACGCCCTCGCCGACGGCGCACACACGCCCGGCGTACTCGAAGCCGGGAACGAAGGGAAAGCCGGGGTGCATCCAGTCGATGCGGTTGGCGCGGGCGTGGTTGTCGAGCGGGTTCAGGGCCGCGTAGGCGACCTCGATCAGGACCTCTCCCGCATTGGGCTCGGGGACCGGGCACTCCTCGATGGCGATCGCATCGGGCCCGCCCGCTTCGCGGATCATGGCGGTTCGCATGGCTACTCCTTGCTTTGCGGTTCCGGTTCAGTCGCGCTCCCGCCGGCAACGTCGAAGAGCACGATGCGCACGCCGTCCGGGTCGAGATACATCGCCTCCGTACCCATCACCCTGCCGTCGAAGGCCTTGAGCGGCGTCGGCGGTACGACCACCGGCGTGCCGGCGGCGCGCAGGCGGCGATCGACCTCGGCGATGGCGTCGATGTTCACCACCAGCGCCGGGGCGTGGCTGCGGTTGGCCTCGCGGTCCACCGCGAGTCCGTCCGCGGCGACCAGCCCGAGGGCGCGAGGCTGCCCTTCGCCATCCAGCAGTACCAGGGTCGGCGTGGCGCCGGGGGGGATTCGAAACATGCGCCGCAGCGCCGGGGTGTCGTAGTCCATGCGGGCGGCGACGCGGAACCCGAGCAGGTCCCGGTAGAAAGCCAGCGAGGCCTCGAGGTCCGTCACGGTGAGGGTGGCGCGCGCCAGCGTGGCCCCCTGGGCACCCAACGATAGCAGGAGGGCCGCAGCCAGCGCGGCGATGGGGCCTGCCCGGTGACGATGCATGGTCTTTCCTCCCGCTGCCTGCGCTGATGGACGCGACGCGATCAATCGACGCTTGAGACTTTTGACATAAAGCGCTATTAATATATCAATATAACTTTGCTGGCGGGAAATACAACTGCCCGCCGGCAGTAGAAGTGCTGGAACAACGACAAGAACGAAGGCCCGCACCGCGGGTGCGCCGCGCAAGAATAACCACGGCCTGTCGCCCGCGGCAGGCCCGACAGGCTGTCGCATCAGAGGAGAGACCTTGTGAAGAAATCCAGACTTACCTGCGCCGTCAGTGCGGCCATCGTGTCCTGCGGGACCCTGAATCCCGGCGTCGTCCTCGCCCAGGAGAGCGCCGGCATGATCGAGGAGATCACCGTCACGGCGCGGAAACGGGAAGAATCCCTGCAGGAGATCCCGCTCTCCCTGTCGGTCTTCGGGCAGGACGAGATCCTCGCCGGCGACATCCGCGACCTCGAGGGCGTGGCGGATTACACCCCCGGCTTCCAGTTCATGAACCAGGGCAACCAGCAGCCGGGCCGCTACAACACGCAGCTCGCGTTCCGCGGCCTGACCACGGCGCAGTTCTCGCCGTCCTTCGCCACCGGTGCCCTGTTCATCGACGGCATCTACGTGCTCAACGGCGGCACCTCCCTGGCGCTGATGGATCTCGAGCGCGTCGAGGTCATCAAGGGCCCGCAGGCGGCGTACTTCGGCCGCAATACCTTCGGTGGCGCGGTGAACCTGATCACCCGCGACCCGAACATGGAGGAGATCGCCGGCGAGGTCTCGGTGCGCACCACCAACCGCGCCAACAACGAGATCAACGGCATCCTCGAGGTGCCCCTGGTCAAGGACGTGCTCTCCGCGAGCATCAGCGGCCGCTTCTACGACAAGCGCGGCCACTGGGTAGCCACGGACGGCGGCCGCATGGGCAACGAGGAAACGGAAACCTGGAACGGGGTGATCAAGTGGAACGCCACCGAGAACCTCGAGTTCAAGGCGCGCTACTCCTACTCCGAGGACAGCGACGGCGCGCCGGCCCAGGGTTTCGTCTCCGGTATCCTCAACGACACCTGCACAGGCACGACCATCGACAGTCCCGAGGGGCCCGCCAACCCGCAGCGCTACATCTGCGGCACCGTGCCCTACGGCAACGACATCACGGTCGACCCGGGCAACAACGGCATCTCGGCAAACACCTTCATCCCGGACGGCCTCACCCTCGGTACCGGGCAGACGGTCACCGAGTACCTCCTCGACCAGCCCGAGGACGTCTTCGGCAGCCTGCCCGACATCAACGATATCGGCCTCAAGCGCGAAACCGAGCGGATCACGCTCAGCGCCGCCTACAATTTCGACAACGGCTACAGCATCGACGTGTCCTACGGCCGCAACGAGCAGGACGCCATGTGGATCCGCGATTTCGACACCTCGGACCGCCTCAACTGGTTCTCCAGCGACCCGCAGGTCATGGACGACGAGAGCTTCGAGATCCGCCTCTCGAGCCCGCAGGACGGCCGCCTGCGCTGGCTCGTGGGCTACAACAGTTATGAGCAGGAATTCTCCTCCTCGGGCGGCGGCGGCAACGCCACCCTCTCCTGCTTCTCGGTCGTATCGGCGCCGCTGCTCGATGACTTCCCGGGCCTCTGTGTGGGCGGGCAACCGGGCATTTTCAACCTGGGTTTCCCGAACACGGCACAGAACACCGACGAGGCCGAGGTCGAAGGCTGGTTCGCGGCGGTGGACTTCGATATCACCGACACCCTGACCCTCAGCCTCGAAGGGCGGCTGCAGGAAGATACGCTGACCAAGGGTGACGGGCTGTTTGCGCCGGGGGCGCCGACCCTGGAGGAGACCTACGACGACTTCCTGCCCCGGGTCATCCTGCGCTGGACGCCGACGGAGAGCACCAACGTCTGGGCCAGCTACTCCGAGGGACTGATCGCCGGCGACTTCAACGTGTTCTTCCTGCAGGCGGACGAGCGCGAGCGCGCCCAGTACCTCGAGCAGGACCCGTCCATTTCCGAGGCCCTCGACGCCGAGACGCTGGAAGCCTGGGAGGTCGGCCTGAAGCAGGAACTCTTCGGCGGCCGCGGCCAGCTCAACCTCGCCGTTTATCACTACACATGGGAGAACATCAAAGGCCGCTCCTCCTTCCTGATCAACGAGACCTGCACCGAGGCCGAGGTCGGCGACACGGGCTGCACCGCGGAACTGGTCGGCCAGCCGAAGCAGATCATCAGCGGCAGCGGCGAGCCCGAGCCTTTCTTCAACGCGAGGAACGTGCTGATCCCCGGCGACGCGACGATCCAGGGCCTGGAGGTGGAGTTCTGGTACAACATCACCGAGAACCTGTCCTGGCAGATCAACGGCTCCTACATCGATTCGGAGTACGACGACTACGTGTTCAACTTCGTGCAACCGGTGGCGGGCTTCTCGCAGATGGCGGGCAACCAGACGCCGCGGCAGCCGGAGCTTTCCGGCAACACGTCGCTGACCTGGGACTTCACGCTCTTCGACATGCCCGCCTACGTACGCGGCGACGTGTTCTACCAGGGTGAGACCTACGTGGACGAGTCAAACCTCGCCAAGATCGAGGACTACTACCTCGTCAACGCCCGCGCGGGTGTGACCATCCAGAACCTGAACATCGAGCTGTTCACCACCAACCTGACGGACGAGGAGGCCTGGATGACGGCGGCCCGCTGGACCGACTGGGGCAGCCCCACGCAGTTCGCCTTCCTCACCGCCAAGCAGGGCGTGGTCGGCTCACCGCTGGACAAGCGCGAGTTCGGCCTGCGGCTCAATTACCGCTTCTGACGCGGCACCGTCTCTCCCCCCATTGCCCCGGCCCGTCGCCGGGGTTTTTTTTGTTCATCGCGCTTTCACGGGGCGCAGGAGCATGGCCAGCACGGTGCCCATCGCCATGACGGTGACCACCAGCAGCCAGGCGCTGCCGTAGCCGCCCCAGGCGTCATGGGCGAGGCCCGTGGCGTAGATGCCGGCGGCACCGCCGGCCGCCTCGAACACGCTGACCGCACCGTTGATCTTGCCCGCATCGCGCAGCCCGAACAGGTGCAGCAGCATGAAGTTGTACAGCGTGTGCAGGCCGCCCCAGCCGACGCCGGTGAGCAACAGGCAGGGAAAGACCCAGGCTGGCAGCTGACTCACGCCGGCGAGACCGGCGAGCATGAGCAGCATCTGCAGCTTGAAGAAGCGGAAGGGATCGACCCGATCGGCGAGCCACCCGGACGCGAGCTTGCCGCACAGGCCGGCGAGGGCCAGCGAGCTCAGGGCATAGCTGGCGGTTTCCGGGCTGTAGGAGAGGCTGCGCATGTACAGGAACAGGTGGGAGAACAGCGCCAGAATCGCGAAATAGGTAAAGGCCCCGGCACAGGCGATGAGATGGAACTGGGGGCGGCGCAGCGCCTCGGCAAAGGTGACCCCGCTGCGCTCGTCCTCGCCACCGGCGCGCGCCGGACTGCCCCGGTGGCGGTTGCCGAGGAGGACGAGCACGAGCAGGAACATGACCGCCGGCAGCAGTGCTTCCACGCGCAGCGCCATGCGCCAGCCGAGGCTGCTGTTGAGGGCATTGGCAAGCGGCGGCAGCAGCATGCCGCCGAGGCTGGTACCCGCGATCGTCATGCCGACGGCGAGGCCGCGGCGGTGGCTCATCCAGGTCGCCGCCGCGACGATGTTGGTCATGTTGCCCGCGCTGGCAGCAACCAGCGCGAACACGCCGTGCAGCAGGTAGAGGTGCCCGAGACGGTCGGCGTAGCCGTAGCTCCAGTAGGCGAGTGCCAGCAGCGCCATGCCCAACAGCAGGAGCGGCTTGAAGCCCCAGCGGTCCACCGCCCACCCCGCGACGAGAACCAGCAGCGAGGCGCCGAGGAAGGTGATGGAATCCCGGGTTTTCAGCTGGCTCAGGCTCCAGCCGAACTCGTCGAGCAACGCCTCGTCGAAAACCGTGATGCCGGCATTGATCATGCCGTTGCTGGTCGCCACGAGCAGCATGCACAGCACCGCCACCAGCCAGGGATACCACGCCATCGCCTGCAGGAACCGCACGGAAGCCTTCACGGGAGCATTCACGTACCGCCGTCGGCGGCAGGATCGATGCGCACCATGCGCACCCCGGCATTGCTGCCCTCGTAAAGGCTGATCAGTGCCGCGGGCATGCGCTCGATGCCCTCGTCGATATCCTCCAGGGGCTTCAGGGCGCCGTTCCTGATCCAGCCCGCAATCGTGTCCTCGAGCTCGCGGAACTGCGGCTCCCAGTCGTAGACGAAAAAGCCCTCGAGCTTCGCGTCCATGAGCCCGATGCGGTAGAGGTTACGCGGCCGGTGATACTCCTCGGGCGTCTTGAGGTACTCCGAGATCCGCCCGCAGATGGCAACGCGCGCCCGCCGCCGGATGCGGCCGAGCACCTCGTCGAGGAGCTCGCCGCCGACATTGTCGAAGAACACGTCGATACCCTCGGGGAACAGCGCATCGAGCCGGGCCGGCAGGTCGTCCTGCTTGTAATCGATGGCCGCGTCGTAGCCCAGCCGGTCCGTGAGCAGTGCGCATTTCGCGGGGCCGCCGGCGATGCCCACCACGGTCTCACAGCCGAGGGCCCGCGCCATGAAGGCTACCTGGCTGCCGACGCCCCCGGCAGCGCCGGACACGAGGAGCCGGTCCGCGGCACCGAGCCGGGCGATGTCGCGCAGACCGATGAGCGCCGTGAAGCCCGACAGCGCGAGGCTGCTGATGCCGTAGGACAGGCGCAGGTCCGGATGCCCCATGCGGAACGGCATGAAATAGGGATCGGCACCGTCGATGAGTCCGTACTCGCGCCAGCCCAGCTTGCACTGGACGGCGTCCCCCTCCGCGTAGTCCGGGTGCCGGCTGGCGACGACGATGCCGACGCCGCGGCCGTGCATGACGTCGCCGATGGCCAGCGGGCGCTCGAAGCTGGTCTCGTTGGAAAGGTAGCGCAGCATCACCGGCGCCACGCCGAGGTACTGGGTCCGGAGCAGCACCTCACCGGGGCCGGGTTCCGGGCGCGGCGCCTCCTCGAGGCGGAAATCGGCCTCGCTGACCCGGCCCGCGGGGCGGCGGGCGACCACCCACTGGCGCATGGTCGCGCTCACGCCGCCGTGTCGAGCAGCGCGTAGATGACGACCGGATGGCCGTCGTGATCGTAGAAGGCCGCCTCGCTGCGGGCCGGTCCGTTCGGCGGCGCCGGGTGGTGCCGGGGCTCGCAGCAGGCCAGGCCCAACTCGCGGGCCCGCTCCAGCGTCGCCGCGACCGAGGCCACCTGGATGACGGTGGCGGCCGTGGGAATCGCCGGCGCCGGCAGCACGTCGCCGGGCACTTCGATCAGCGCCAGGGTGCGCAGCTGCGCCTCGCTGCTCAGCGTGGCGAAGCGCGTCGACACGCCGCGCGGCAGGCGGAAGATTTCGTAGGAATAGGCGTCGGGACCATCCTCGCCGACGTGGGCCAGCTCGAAGCCGAGCAGGTCGCGGTACACCTCGAACGCCGGCTCCAGCGCTCGCACGAGAAGGCAGGCGCGCTGGAACCAGGGCAGCGGACGCTCAGGGTAGCCAGCGGCTGACACGGTCCAGGAGCTCCTTCATGGCGGGCCGGTCTGCGGGGAGTTCCTCCCGCGGGCGGTCCATGTGGTTCAGGGGAATCTCGTCGACATACTGCTCATAAACCGGCGCCACGACCGCGAGCGGGTAGCGCGGAATCCGCCGGCCATCGCGAAACGCAGCGATGGGAATCTCGGCACTGATGATCGCCTCGTCATTGGACGCCTCCTCCGCGAGCACCTCGCCCCCCGGGCTCACGATCAGCGAGCCGCCGCCGTAGCGCTCGTAGCCGCTGCCTTCCGGGAAGGTGATGTTGGACATGGCGGAGTAGACGTTGTGGAACCGCGCGCTGGCGATAACGTCGTCCCGGGCAAACAGCGTCGCGGTGCGGAACAGGATCTCCGTACCGCGCATGGCGAAGGCGGCGAACACGAACGGGTCGAGCTGGACCGTGCTCACCGCGATGTTGCCGTACTCGGTGCGCAGCACCGGGAACTCCGCATCGATGCCGTAGAGGGCGCGGTAGCGGTCGCGGACGCTCTCGATCGTCGTCGTCGGAATCTCCCCGTCGTCACTCAGCCGCTTGACGTTTCGCGTCTTCCAGAAGGTGCCGGCGATCGTGCCGTCCCGGCCGACCACGGTGTTGATGCTGAGGATGTGACCCGGCCAGTCCCTGTCGTCGCGGGCATAGCTGCCGAAGATGATGTAGCTGTCACACGCCTTTGCGAGCTCGCCGATGGCCGCCGTCTCGGGGCCCGGGATCTCGATCGTATAGCGCAGCTTGTCTTCCCGCCCGGCGGTCGAATAGCCGGTCAGCGGGAACTCGTTGAAGAGGATGAAATCCGGCTTGTCGCCCTCGCTGCAGGCGCGGTCGATGAACCCCGCCATGATCTCCAGGTTGGCGGCCAGCCCCTCGGCGGGCGACGGGTAGTCTTCGAGGTTGCGCACCCCGTTCTGCACCACCTTGACGACGATGCGCTCCTTCGCCAGGGGCCTTTTGGCGTAGCTGCCGTCCGCTTCGACGAGGCGGGACGGGTCGGCGGCGACGGCGAAGCAGGCGAGGGGCAGGAGGAGCGCACTGGTCAGGCGTTGCAGGCTTTTCATGGCATTTGTCTTTTTGATATGTGTTTATATCATTAGCATAGCGGTTTACCCCGCGATGTTGAAAGCCCCCGTCCGCAGGAGCCCCCATCTGCAGGAGCGGCATACGAGGAGACCGCGATGACGCACGCCATGCCCGGGCCAGTGCTGCGACAGGGACTGGCGCTCGCCCTGCTCAGCGCCGCCCTGCTGCTGCCCGCTATCTTCCCGCGGGCCGCCGCCGGGGAAGCGCCGCGGCTGCTGTCGATCCTCGCCGCGACCGTGACCACGCCGGCGATCGAGACCAGCGTGGACCTGTACCGGGATGCGCTCGGCTACCGCGTGGTCGAGCGCGGCGTGGTCTCGCCCGCCCTCGCACGCAGCTGGGGCGCGCCGGCCATGGCCGGCCGGGCGCAGGCGGTGCTAGCGCCGGCATCCGGCGAGGCGGTGTTCCTGCGCCTCGTCGCGGGCACGCCGGTGCCGGGCTACCGGCCGCTGACCACTACCGGCTGGAACGCCATCGAGCTGCTCGTGCAGGACCCGGATGCGGTCGCCCGGCGCCTGGCGGATACCGCCTTCACCCGGCTGGGCGCCCCGGCGTTCCTGGCGCCGGGATCCTCGATCAGGGCGACCCAGTTCGCCGGGCCCGCCGGCGAGGTGTTCTACTTCACCGCGGATACGGGCCCCGCGGCGGAGTCGACCCTGGCGCGGGCCCGAAGCGCCGTGGACCGCCCCTTTATCCTCGTTCTTGCCGGCGACGATGCGAGCGCCCTCGCCGCCTTCTACCGGGGGCGCTTCGCGCTGCCCGAGGCCTTCCGCAGCCGGCTGCCCATACCGATCATCGCCCGCGCGCAGGGCAGGCAGGAAAGCGAGGACTACCCGCTGGTCCTGCTGCGCCTCGCCGCCTTCAGCCATTCCCTGGAGCTGGACGGCTACGGCGACGCGCCGCCGCGTCCGACGGCGGCGGGCGAGCTGCCGCCGGGCGTGGCGCTGGCCACCTTCCTGGTCGCCGACCTCGATGCCCTTGGCGACCTGCCCTACCTGGCCCCGCCGTCGGCGCAGCATGCCGCGCCCTACGACGGCCGCCGCAGTGCAACCCTGCGCGGGCCCGCCGGCGAGCTGATCGAGCTGGTCGAGACACCGGTGGTCGAGGGCGCGGCGCGGCCGGACTGAGGGTGGCCGGGCGGGAGCCGCGCTTCGCAAGACCCCGCCCGTCGCAGGAGCACGCCCTTCACAAACGCCTAAAGATATAACATTATGTGTCTTTGCCTGCGACACGCGCCGCGGGCGGCAGCCGGACCGAGGAGCAGTCCCATGAGCGCCTACAAGGAATTCCGCATCGGCTGGCCCGTCGTCCTCGCGTCCATGGTCGGCATCGCCTTCGGCATGTCCCCGCTGCCCTTCTACACCATCGGCGTCTTCGCCGGCCCGCTCGCCGGGGAGTTCGGCTGGGGCATCGGCAAGGTCATGACCGGGCTCGCCGTCTTCACCCTGGCCGCCATGATCGCCTCGCCGCTGATCGGCACCCTCTCGGACCGGCTCGGGGTCCGCCGCGTGGCCCTGAGCTCGATCTTCCTGTTCTCGCTGAGCTTCATGGCCTTCGCCCTGAACAACGGCTCGCTTACCCTCTACTACACACTTTGGGCGCTGCTCGCCTTCTGCGGTGCGGGGACCCTGCCGATGACCTTCACCCGGGCGATCTCCGGCTGGTTCCACGAAAAGCGCGGCCTCGCCCTCGGCATCGCGCTGATCGGCACCGGCGTTTCCGGTGCGCTGACCAAGCTGTTCGCTGCCTGGGTCATTGGCGAGGCGGGCTGGCGGGCGGCCTACGTGGCCGT
>CAJWWA010000107.1 GCA_913048495.1 uncultured Halieaceae bacterium | reverse complement strand
CGGCCGTGGCGGCAGACGCGCTCTACGGGCTCAACCCGGACCTCATCCAGCGGCCGACGCCGCGGCTCCTGGACGGTGCCCGCGCCGTCTGCGCCCTCCTCGACGAGGCCCGGTCGCGTTACTGACGCAGCGGCGCGTTGTCCACGGCCCAGGTGTAGACCACGTCCGTGCTCGAATTGAGCGCGGTCTCGGCCGAGTCCTGGATCACGCTGATCACGAAGCCCACCGCCACCACCTGCATGGCGACGTCCAGCGGAATGCCGAAGAGCGCACAGGCCAGGGGGATAAGCAGCAGGCTGCCGGAGGGGACGCCGCTGGCGCCGCAGGCGGCCAGGGCGGACACCACGCAGAGCACGAGGGCGCTGGCGAAGCTCGCCTCGATGCCGAGGGTGTTGGCCGCGGCCAGGGTGAGCGTGGTGATGGTGATCGCGGCGCCGGCCATGTTCACGGTGGCGCCGACCGGGATGGGCACCGAGTAGAGCTCCTCGCTGATGCCGAGCTTCTTCGCCAGCGCGAGGTTCACCGGGATGTTCGCCGCGGAACTGCGGGTGAAGAACGCGGTGATCCCCGACTCCTCCAGGCAGCGCAGCACTACCGGGTAGGGATTGCGCCGCGTCACCAGCAGCACGATGAGCGGGTTCACGACGAGCGCCACCACCAGCATTGCTGAGACCAGCAGCAGCGCCAGGGCCGCGTAATCGGCCAGGGCCGCGACGCCGGTGGTCGCCACGGTGTAGGCCACCAGCCCGAAGATGCCCACCGGGGCGAGGCGGATCACGTAGCGGACCACGTCGGCCACACCGCCGGCGAGCGTTTCCAGGTGTTCGCGAAAGCTCGTCGGCGCGCGGCGGAAGCTGATGCCGAGGAGCACCGCCCAGGTGAGGCAGCCGAGGAAGTTGCCCTCCAGCAGCGCGTTCACGGGGTTGTCCACGAGCTTGAACAGCACATCGGCCAGCACGCTGCCGACCGCCGCGGGCGGGCTGCCCTCCGCCGCGTCGACGAGGACCAGGGTCTGCGGGAAGGCGAAGCTCAGCAGCACGCCGACCAGCGCCGCGCAGACGGTGCCGGCGAGGTAGAGCAGCAGGGTCAGGAACGTGCGCCGGGCATCGCCGCCGCGCTCGTGGCGGTTGGCGATGGCGGACATCACCAGCAGCAGCACCAGCAGCGGCGCCACCGCCTTGAGCATGCTGACGAAGAGACGCCCGAGCAGACCCACGGACTCCCCGGCACCGGGCAGCAGGACACCGCAGAGCGCGCCGAGCACGACCCCGGCGAGAATCTGCGGTACCAGGCCCCAGCGCAGTGGATTCATCGGCAACCTCCGGCGGCAAACAGGGGAACAAGGGGAAAGGGGCGTAGTGTACGCGAGCGCCGGCGGCTGTGGTAAGTTGCGGGACCCCGCAAGGACCCGAGCAGAGGACACCCGCATGAAACCCGAGACGATCGCCCTGCACGCCGGCTACGACGGCGACCCGACCAGCAGCCACGCGGCGACCACGCCGATCTACCAGACCACCTCCTACACCTTCGACAACACGCAGCACGGGGCCGATCTGTTCGACCTCAAGGTCCCGGGCAATATCTACAGCCGGATCATGAACCCCACCTGCGCAGTGCTCGAAGAGCGGCTGGCGCAGCTCGAGGGGGGGGTCGGCGCCCTCGCCGTCGCCTCGGGCATGGCGGCAATCCGCTATGCGATCGAGGTGATCGCCGAGGCCGGCACCAACATCGTCAGTACCTCGCAGCTCTACGGCGGCACCTACAACCTGTTCGCGCACACCTTCCCGCGCCAGGGCATCGAGACGCGCTTCGTCGCCGCCGACGACTTCGACCGCATTCCCGAGCTCATCGACGGCAACACCCGCGCGCTGTTCTGCGAGTCGATCGGCAACCCCGCCGGCAACGTGGTCGACGTGGCGCGCTGGGCGGAGATCGCCAAGGCCCACGGCGTACCGCTCATCGTCGACAACACGGTGCCCACGCCCTTCCTCTGCCGTCCCTTCGACCACGGCGCGCACATCGTCGTGCACTCGCTGACGAAGTACATCGGCGGGCACGGCACGACTGTCGGCGGCGCCATCGTCGACTCCGGCCGCTTCGACTGGAAGGGCAACGCCGAGCGCTTCGCCGTGCTCAACGAGCCGGACCCCTCCTACCACGGGGTGGTCTACACCGAGGCGCTGGGCGAGGCCGCCTACATCGGTCGCTGCCGGGTCGTACCGCTGCGCAACACCGGCGCCGCGCTGGCCGCGCACTCGGCCTTCCTGATCATGCAGGGGCTGGAGACGCTGGGCCTGCGCATGGAGCGCCACTGCGAGAACGCCGAGCGCATCGCCGGCTGGCTGGCGGCACACCCGGCAGTCACCCACGTGAACTACGCGACGCTCCCGGACAGCCCCTACCGGGCCACCTGCGAGAAAATCTGCGGCGGCCGCGCCTCGGGTATTCTCAGCTTCGGCGTAAACGGCGGCCGTGAAGCCGGCGCCCGCTTCATCGACGCGCTGCAGATGATCCTGCGGCTGGTGAACATCGGCGACGCCAAGTCCCTGGCCTGCCACCCGGCGAGCACCACGCACCGGCAGCTGTCACCGGAAGAGCTGGCCTCCGCCGGCGTCACCGAAGACATGGTGCGCCTGTCCATCGGCATCGAGCACGCCGACGACATCATCGCCGATATCGAGCAGGCGCTGGCCGCCAGCCAGCAGTAGCCCTGCCTCAGCGGCCTCCCGGCGCGTCGCCCTACTCACCACCATAGTAGGCGCGCCAGGTGGCGAGCTTCTCGGGAATGTCCGCCCCCGTGGCCTCGTCGTAGGCGCGCATGCGCGTCGCGAGGCCCGGGCCAAGCGCATCGAGATACTCCGCCGTCGGCACGTAGTAGAAGAAGTCAAACAGGCGCTCGGCGAAGCGCCATTCGCCGTCCTCGCGGCGGTAGCGGTCCGAGTAGCGGATCGCCGCCAGCATCGGCTCGCCCTTGCGCTGCATCTCCGCGTGCGACAGCACGATGCCGCTTGCCTCGTCGGGATCGTCGCCGAAGCGGATGATCCTGTCGTGGGTGAAGTGGTTGCTCGGACCGAGCACGGCGAAGCGGCCGCGGTACAGCTCGACAACCGCATCGCGGCCGCGGGCATCCATGATCCCGTCGCGGGACAGGATGTGCACGTCTTCCGTGAACAGTCCCGGCATGCCGTCCATGTCGCGGTCGTCCATGACCAGGCCGTAGCGGGCGATGAGTTCCTCGATGGCGATACGATCCTCGACCCGGCGCAGGCGCGCTTCGAGGCTGTTGTCGGCAGGCATGGCTTTCCTCTCCTGTTATTTTTGAATATGATTCAAGAAAAGCATAACGCATTGCAAGGAGTCCCGCATGTCTTTCGCTTTCCTCTCCGAGGAGGACCGCCTGTTCCGCGACACGGTCCGCAGCTGGGTCGACGCCGAAATCCCCAAGGACTGGTGCCGCGAACTGGAACGGGAAGAGGACGCCTTCCCCCACGCCTTCTGGGACAAGCTCTCCAGCTTCGGCGCCCACGGTATCGGCATTCCCGAGGAATACGGCGGCCAGGGCGGGAGCATCGTCACCCAGGTGCTCTTCGCCCGGGAGCTCGCGCGCACCGCGGCGGGTGTCGGCTGGGTCTGGGGGGTCACCTCTTTCAGCGGCGGCAAGGGGGTACTCGGCGCCGGCAGCGAGGAGCAGAAGCAGCGCTTCCTGCCGGAGATCGCCGCCGGGCGCCTGAAGACCGCCATGGCGTTCACGGAGGCCGGGGGCGGCACGGACCTCCTCGGCGGCATGAAAACCACGGCCACGAAGGTCGACGGCGGCTGGCGCCTGAACGGCGAGAAGATCTGGGGCACCGGCGCCGGCGTGGCCGACTACCTGTTTCTCATGGCCCGCTCCGACAAGGACGTCAAGCGCCGCGCCGATGGCGTCTCGCTGTTTTTCGTGCCGCGCGAGGCCGACGGGGTCAGCATTGCCTCCATGCCGAAGCTCGGCATGCGCTGCATCAGCTCCTGCACCGTGCACCTCGACGATGTCTTCGTGCCCGACGAGCTGCTCCTGGGCGAGGCCGGCAAGGGCTGGGGCTATTCCACGGGCACGCTCAACAACGAGCGCCTGGTGAACGCCGCATTCTGCCTGGGCATGCTCGACGGCGTGCTCGAGGACGCCGTCGAGCACCTGCAGACGCGGCGCGCTTTCGGCCACCTCATCGGCGAGTTCCAGGCCCTGCAGCATTACGTGGCCGACATCGCCATGTGGCAGAAGCAGGGCGAGCTCATGCTGCTCGACGGGGCCACGCTGCAAAGCGCCGGCGAGCCCTGCGCGAACGCCTCCAACATGGCCAAAGTCCTGTGCTCCGAGTACGCGGGCCGCGCCGCTGACCTCGGCATCCAGATCCTCGGCGGCATGGGCTATTCTGCCGAGACCGACATGCAGCGCTACTGGCGCGATGCCCGGCTGCTGCGCATCGGCCCGATCAGCAACGAGATGGCGCGCAACATGATCGCCGAGGGCCTCGGCCTGCCGCGCTCCTTCTGAGGGGGCCTGGACCATGGACCTGCAGACCATCGAAGCGACGTCCCTCGGCGACCTCCTGGTGCGCGCGGCGCGACAGCACCCGGACCGCCGGGCCCTCGCCTTTCCCGGCTACGACGCGACCTACCGCGAGCTGCTGGCCCGCAGCGAGGCCCGGGCCCGGAGCCTGCTCGCCCTCGGCGCCGAACCCGGTGACCATGTCGGCATCCTTGCGCACAACCGGCCCGAGGTCGTCGAGCAGCTGTTCGGCTGCGCCCTCGCCGGCACCGTGGCCGTGCTCCTCAACGCGCGTTACCGGGTCGACGAACTGGGTTACGTGCTCGGCCATGCGGATCTCACGCTTCTTTACACCGGCGCGGAAGAGACGCCCACGGACTTCCCGGCGCTGGTGGATGCCGCACTGGACGGTGCCCTCAGCGCGGCCCGGGACCCCCGCACCCTCGCAACCGACGCCGCGCCGACCCTGCGCGCCGTGATCCTGCTGGGCGACGGCGAACGCGCCGGCTGCCTGACCGCCGGGGCGGCCGCCGTCCTCGGCGAGTCCGTAGACGCCGCCGCCGTCGACCGGCGGCGGCGGGAGGTCGCCCTGCGCGCGCCCTGCCTGATGATGTATACCTCCGGCACCACCTCCCGACCGAAGGGCTGCCTGCTCTGCCACGAGGCGCTGGTGCGCAACGCGCTGGCCATGCGCGACCGGCTCGGGATCACGGCCGGCGACCTGCAGTGGAACCCCCTGCCCCTCTTCCACATGGCATCGATCCTGCCGCTGCTGGCGATGGTCGGCGCCGGCGGGGGCTATCTCGCCGAGACCCACTTCGAGGCCGGCGCAGCGCTCGAGCAGCTGTACGCATACCAGCCGACGCTTCTCTACCCGGCGTTCCCGGCCATCACCGCGGACCTGCTCGCGCACCCGGACTTCGATGCCGGGCGCCTCGGCTGCGTGCGGCTGATCAACAACGTGGCCCCGCCGGAGACGCTGCGCGCCAACATGCGCGCGCTGCCCGGGGCGCTTCACATCAGCGCCTATGGCATGACCGAGGCCTCGGGCATCTGCTGCCACGGCGCCGCGGACGAGGACGACGAGACCCGGGCCACGACCTGTGGCCGGCCCTACCCGGGTGTACAGCTGCGGGTGGTGGACCCGGACTCGGGCGCGGTGCTGCCGGCGGAAGAGCGCGGCGAGATCCAGGTGCGCGGCTTTTCCCTGCTCGAGGGCTATTACCGCGACCCGGCGCGCACCGCCGAGGCCTTCACCGACGACGGCTGGTTCCGTACCGGTGACCTGTGCAGTCTCACGGCGCAGGGCCAGGTCGCCTACCACGGCCGCCTCAAGGACCTGCTCAAGATCGGCGGCGAGAATGTGTCACCGCTGGAGCTGGAGAACTGGCTGGGCACCCACCCGGCCGTCCACCTCGCGCAGGTGGTCGCTGCCCCCGATGACCGGCTGGGGGAAGTTGCGGCGGCCTTCGTGCAGCTGCGCGAGGGCGCGAGCCTGAGCGCCGAGGAGCTGGTCGACTACTGCCGCGGCCAGATTGCCTCCTTCAAGATCCCCCGGCACGTCCGCTTCGTCTCCGAGTGGCCCATGTCCGCCACGAAGATCCAGAAGCATGTGCTCGCCGAGCAGCTGCGGGCGGAGCTGGCCGCCAGCCAGGCATAAAAAAACCGCGGCCCGGGGGCCGCGGTTCCCGACTGCGCAGATGGCGCCCTAGAAGGACTTGCGCAGGGTCACGCCGAGCATGCGCGGCGTGTTGGTGCGGAAGCCAAGCCGGGCGCGGCCGCCGCGCTCGCGGTCGAAGGACAGGTCCGCGTTCTCGTCGAAGGCGTTGTTCAGGAACACCACCGCCTCCAGCGTGTCCCAGACCCAGCCGGCGCTGAAGTTGACGATCTCGTAGGCGTCGAGCTCCAGGTCGAGGCTGGTCACTTCCGTCCCCGTGGCGCCGCCGAAGGGCAGGCCGGAGACGAAGTCACCGGCGCCGGGCACCTGGTCCGAGGGCTGCGTGTAGCGCTCGCCGACGTGCTGCACCAGCGCGTTCAGGTAGAACTCATCGGAGCCGAACAGGCCGCCGGGGAAGGTATAGGTTGCCGAGGCCGAGAGCTGCAGCTCCGGGACCGACGGCAGCCGGTTGCCCTCCTCGACGCCGCCGAGGATGTTGCCGGCACTGTCGGTCACCGTGGAGTCGAACTCTGCCTCGATGAAGCTACCGTTGAAGGTGACCAGGAAGTTCTCCGTCAGGTAGCTCGAGAGCTCCCACTCGGCGCCCATGGTGTGCGCTTCCGGCACGTTGAAGGAGATCCGCGAGGAACAGGAGCCGGCGTCCAGGGTCACCTGCAGGTCCTCGATGTCCGTGTAGAACACCGCGGCGTTGAACTGCAGGCTGCCGACCATGGACTTGAAGCCCAGCTCGTAGTTCCACAGGGTCTCGTCATCGTAGGCCTGGAAAGAGCCGAAGGTGTTGAGGTCGCCCGGGTCGCAGAGCGGCACGTTCAGCGGGTCGTTGACGCCGCCGAGGCGGAAGCCCTGGGAAGCCTGAGCGTTCACGGTGACCGCGTCGTTCAGGTCGTAGCTCGCCATGAAGCGCGGGTTGATGCCGTCGGAGGCCGTGTCGTCGGTCTGGTCCGCAAGGCTCGAGAACAGGCCGCCCTGGAGGATGTCGCGCTCTTCCTCGAAGTCGTACCAGCGGGCGCCGGCGGTCAGCTTGAGGCGCTCGGTGACCTGGTAGTCGACCTCACCGAACAGGGCGATCTGCTCGATGTCGTAGGGCAGGTCCGAGTTGAACGGTGAATCCGGCGGGAAGCCGTTGCGCAGCGACTCGGCGGTGCCCGCGCCCAGCACGAGGTCCGTGACCTGGTCGTAGCCCGGCGTCGGCAGGCGTTGGGCGTAGAAGCGCTTGATGTCCGAGTAGAACACGCCGCCGACCCAGTTCAGCGGGCCATCGTAGTTCGAAGCGATGCGGAACTCGTGGGTGATCTGCTCGAGGTCCGTCGTGTCGCGCAGGTTCGAGGGAATCAGCGCCGCGCTCTCGCCGAAGCCCAGGTCGATGGAGACCGAGCCGGTCAGGGCGCTGGCGTCCCGGCTGACCAGGATGTCGCGCTCCGTGTAGCTGCCGGCGTAGGTCAGCGACAGGTTGTCGAGGTTCCACTCGACCACCAGGTCTGCGATGAGGGTCTCGTCCTCGAACTCTTCCTCGAGCAGCAGGTACTGCTCGCGCTCGCCGAGCTGGATGGCCGGCCGCGTCGTCGTGTAAGGGTTGGCGAACAGGTTGAAGGCTTCCTGGCGGTTGAAGCCATCGGCGGTGATCTCCTGGTAGACGACCCGCGGGGTAATGCGCAGGTTGTCCGTGGGCTGCCACGCGAGGGCAATGCGACCGCCGTAGCGGCCGCCGCTGTTGACGTCTTCCTGCTTCGGCAGACCCTCGCGCAGGGCGTCGATAAAGCCGGCGTACTCGGTGCCGTAGGCGACGGCGCGGATGGCCACGGTATCGGAGATCGGCAGGTTGATGGCGCCCTTCAGGTGGCCGCCCTCCTCACCGTCGGTCAGCGTATTCATGTTGGCTTCGATCTTGCCGTAGGTGCCGCCCTCGATGTCGGGTTGGTTGGTGATGAAACGCACGGTGCCGCCCACGGAGCCGGAGCCGAACAGCGTGCCCTGCGGGCCGCGCAGGGTCTCGACGCGGTTCAGGTCGAACAGATCGAGGTCCGGGGTGAACAGGGACAGGGAGATCACCGTCTCGTCGAGGTAGACGCCCACCTGCTCCTTCACGCCGGGCTGGTCGCGGACGATCTGGCCGGCGGAGACGCCGCGGATGGCGACCTGGCTCTGGCCCGGGCCGAGGTTCTGGATGGTAAGGCCGGCGACGTTACGCGACAGGTCCTCGAGCGTGAACACGTTGTTGCGCTCGATGGCCGCCTCGGACTGGGCGTTGATGGAGAACGGCAGGTCCTGCACCGTCGATTCGCGCTTGGTTGCGGTGACCAGGACTTCCTCGAGGACCTGGGCGGTGGCGAACTGCGGCAGCGTTGCGGCGACGGCGGCGGCCATCGCCGTGTATTTCAGGTTTTTCATTGCGGGCTCCTCACTCTGGAGATGGTTCTAGTTGTTGTCTCCAAGTGTAGCGAGAGGCGCCCGCGGTGGGAGGTCAAAAGCCTGTAACTATTTAACAGCTTTCCATCGTAAGCGACTGACTTTGAATGAAATTCAGTCTTAGTCCAGCAAGTCCGGCTGCTCGGCCACGATGACGTCGTACAGCGGCTGGAAGCTGAACCAGCCGGCCAGCGCACTGCCCACGGTTTCCCGCGTCTTCACGGCGTACTCGTGGGGGATCGGCTTCGGTGTACCGGCGGCCTCGGCGAGCAGCTGCGCCTGGCAGCTGCGCTCCATGGTGATGTACCACCAGGCGGCCTCGTCGACAGAGGCGCCGACGGTGAGCAGGCCGTGGTTCTGCAGGATCAGCGCCTTGTGGTGATTCACCAGCTCGGCGATCCGGTCGCCCTCCCCGCTGTCGAGCACCACGCCGGTGAAGCTCTCGAGGACCGCATGGTCTTCGTAGAAGGCGCAGGCGTCCTGCGTCAGCGGCTCGAGCTTGCGGCCCAGGGAGGCAAACGCCTTGCCGTAGAGCGAGTGCGAGTGGGCCGCGGCGGTGATGTGCGGGTTGGCCATGTGGATGCGCGAGTGAATCGTGAACGCCGCCCCGTTGAGCAGCCCGTCCCCTTCCACGACGTTGCCCTCGTGGTCCACGCGCAGAAGGTCGGAAACACACATCTGCTTGAAGGAGCGGCCCATGGGGTTCACCCAGAACTGGTCCAGGTGCTCCGGGTCACGCACCGTGATGTGGCCGGCGACACCCTCGTCAAAGCCGAACTTGCCGAAGAGGCGGAGCGCGGCGGCGAGGCGCTGCTTGCGCACCAGGCGCTCCGTGGCCGGATCGCGGTCCGCACCGGGAACCATCGCTTCCGGGTTGTCGCTGTTCATGACGATGTTGTTGGCGGCTTCGGCCATGGGGTCACCTTTTCGCTGTCGTTGTCTCGAAAACGAAGTCTAGTCGACCGCGGGCTCTCTCGACAGCAGCGGGAACGCGGGCAGCTCCCGGTCTCCCTCCTGCGCCTCCGGCACGTGCAGCGCGAGGGCGGGCCCGACCTCCGGCAGAACCCCCTCCGGGCGCAGCGGATCCCCGCACTCGCTGCAGGTGAGCATCGGCCTCGTCTGCTTGCCGCAGGCGTTGTGCACGTAGACCACCGGTGCGCCCTCGCCCCGGTCCATCCAGTCATCGCCCCAGTTGCCGAGGGTCATCAGCACCGGGTAGAGCGCGAGCCCCTTGCGCGTCAGCCGGTACTCGTAGCGCGGCGGCCGCTCGCTGTAGCGGACCCGGCGCAGCACGCCGTGGTCCACGAGCTTGCCCAGGCGCTCCGAGAGCCGGTGGCGGGTGATGCCGAGGCTGGCCTGGAACTGATCGAAGCGGCGCGTGCCGAAAAAGGCATCGCGCAGGATCAGCAGCGTCCAGCGTTCCCCCACCACGGACAGCGCCCGCGCAACGGAGCAGACCTGGCGGTCGATTTCATCCCAGCGCATGTCGATTCCTCCCTGGAACCGCCAGTATAAGTGCGTGCGCGAGGGCGTGGAACCGGCCGCGGATGCTATGATCGGGCCCCTCGCAAATTCTTTGAAACCTTTTGGCAACCCGGGAGCAAACCATGACGGCAGGTGTGGGCGGCAGCGACCTTCATGTGTGGCCAGATCGCTCGCGAGGCCTACACGC
>CAJWWA010000106.1 GCA_913048495.1 uncultured Halieaceae bacterium | reverse complement strand
TGCCGTCGGCTCGGCCGTAGTGTAGGCCGACACGGCTTCGTCCCGGATCATGTACAGCCGGTTCTGCACGTCCGTCGCGTTCGGGTTGGTCCGATCGCCGGTCGCAAAGATCACCGCGTCGATGGCCTGGCCGCCGAGGCGCGTGCGCACCACGTCGATGCCGTTGTGGATGCGCCGGTCAGTTGCAACGCTGCCGCCATTGACGTCGGCAAGCTTGACGATGTACCAGTCGTCCTGCGCCGAATCCGGCAGCGTATTGCCCGGCATATCGACACGCCAGACGTTGCCGCCGGTGTCACCGAAGTACACGCGGTCGCTCAGGCCGTCGCCATTGCCATCGACTGTCGTCACCTCGGCAGCCACCGAGTGCAGCAGCGCCGTTTCCTGCATATTGGTCGCGCTGTTCGCGTTCGGCGTCACACTCCAGACCAACGCACCCGTCGTTGCATCGACAATGAACAGGCCGCGACCCATGGTATCTGCCGTGGCAACACCACCGGCATCCTTGCGGTCGTCGTAGCCCGCGCCGAAGATGAGCACGGGCTTCGGGTTGCCGCTGCCGTCCTTGTAACCGGGCACGAAGGTAACCACCGGTCGGGACCAGCTCTGGCCAAGCTCAGCGAAACCGCTGACCGACGGGTCGATGGACCAGAGGAAACTGGGGCTACCGGGGTTGCTGATATCGAGTGCGTAGAACGAACGACCGCCGCGGCGCATACCGAAATAGGCATAGACCTTGTCGCCATCGCCGGGCTCGATGGTGCCGTCCTGGTCGTTGTCGAGGCGATAGGTGACCGGGGTGAGGTCCATGCCGTAGACGTTGTCCGAGGTCAGCGGGTTCTGCCGGCGCTGGCGATGCAGATCCACCAGCGCCTTCGGCGTGAACGCCCAGTCCTCGTCGCCGTCGCTGGCCCCGAACATGTGCACGAAGCCGGCGTTGGTGCCCACAAGCAGGCGCAGGTCCGGGTTGTCCTGGTCGAAACCGCTGGTCGCCCCGTAGTTCACCACGAGCGGCTGACTGTGCAGGATATCGCCGAGAATCCAGCGCCGCGGCTCGTTGGTGATGCCGTCGCCGTCCTGGTCGTAGGCATCGTAGCCGCGCGCCCAGGCCACCTGCTGCTCGTAACCGGCCTCCGTGGTTGAACCGAACAGCGCCCAGAGTGCCGCATCGCTAGCGACACCGAAGTCCGCAGGCTCAAAGTTGTCGACTTCAAAGGCCTCCAGCGCCTGGTTCGCCCCGGTGTCCGTGTAGATGGTCCGGCTGCCGGGGCTGGTCAGGAGGAGACGCCCGCCGGCACCCCCGACCTCGACGCTGCCGCCGTCCTGGCCAGAACTCCAGAAGGTCGTGGCCGTGTCCTTGATGAAGCCGGTGAGATCGTCGATGGCCGGGTTGTTGTTGGCATCCACCAGCACAGCGCCGTCGTCGTCTTCCAGCAACTTGAGCTTCTTGATGTTGCCGGGCCAGTTCACGCGCTCTGTCGGCTTGAACATGGCGTAGAACACCTCGTTGCGGCTCTGGGTCCGGGTAAAGGTGTCGACCGCCACGGCCGGCGACGTAAACGTCGTGTCCGTGGAGAGAATGCTGTAGATGGCGCCCTGGAAGGCATCGGTCAGCTCCTCGGCGGTGTTTGCCGTGTAGTACTCTCCCTTGCCGGCGGCGGCCGTGTCGGCGAGCAGGTCCTGGTCGACGGGAAAGCCGATCGGGTAGGTCAGCGCGTACTGGTTGCCGTTGCTGCTGTCGCTGTCGAGGTCCGTGTTGGCCAGGTACTCGGCGATCTCCGGCATGCAGTTCTTGCGCATGCCCTGCCCGCTGTCGTGCATGTAGTCGCTGCAGGTCTCGCCGGTCAGGTCCTCAATGTACGTATTTGCGCGGTCATCATTGGTGGGTAGACCGTCGGTCATGAAGATGATGTACGTGTACGCGCAGTCCGTTATCGGCGCTATGTAGTTGCCGTTACCGTCCTCGGCCAGCGTATCCCGCGGCAGGGCGTCGTCCGGAGGCCAGGAGTCGCCGGTGCGTCGGTCGTCGCCCCAGAGCACCTGGCCGCCGGACATGTAGCGGTAGGCTTCGTACATGGTCTCACAGAGCGGGGTGGCCCCGTCGGCGGTCATGGAGTTGACCATGTCGATCACGTTCTGCCGCTGGGCGGCGGTCATGTCCTCGATGATGCGGCTGACGATGCGGCCACCGTGGTTGGAACTGCCCTGGTTACCGTTAAACTCCATCAGGCCGAAATCGATCCCGGTGTTGGTCGCGATCAGGTTGGCGACGACATCGCGAGCGATGTCGATGCGCGGCCGCGGCTGGACCAGCGAATCGTCGTAGTACCAGTCGAGGTAGTGGGACGTGTAGAAGCCGTAGGGCTGGTTGCCCCAGAGCGTCTCGGAAGTGTCCTGGGTCGCGCCATACTCACTGCCGGTAGCAACATTGTTCTGCGGATAGCCATCGCCAACGGTGCCGTTTCCGGGGTTGCCGGTATCGACGTCGTTCTTGCAATCCACATGCGGTGGGTTTCTCACGGCCCCGTCGAGCGCCTGCCACGTGCCGGGCACTACCGAGTCGTCCTCACAGATCTGGATGCGCTCCTGGACGTACTGCCAGTCCGTGACCTCCACGTCTTCGATGCTGCAGCTGGGGTCGTTTACTTCGAGGATAAAGCCGAAGCGACCAAAGCTGAAACGTCGACGATCGCTGGGGTATGTCAGCCACTCGTTGAAGCCGACCTGGCGCCAGTTGTCGATGCAGACTTCCTGCTGCTCCGTGTAGGTGGTGAAGTCGTAGCACCCCCATCCTTCGCTGCCGCGCCGATAAGTCAGGTCGTCGGGACACTCGAACCGGCAGTCGCCTGGAATGACCGTGGAATCCACCCAGCGACGCGCGGCGGTCGCCTGAAAAGAGCCGTTGTTGGTAAGCGGGTCGTAAGAGGAGGCACAGCGGTTCTGGCTCGCGTTGAACCAGTTGCTGCTGTTCTCCGGCGGTACAGAGCCATCGGTACTCCAGTAAATGCGGTCGGTGCCAAACTGGTTGTTGTAGGTACCATCAGGGTCGTAGGGGGGGCGCTGCTGGTCGACATTGGTCGCCATGCTTCCCGAGTCATCAAAGACGATAAGCACCTTGGGGCGAACAGAAGCCGCACCCACTACCTCTGCCTGGTAGATTTCCGTGTCATCGGCACGCGCGGGCAGGGCAACCTGCATCGCGATCAGCGCGAGGGCGCCGAGCCAGGCCATCAGTTTCGCGTTCATCGTCTTCTTCCCCCCGGGGCCGCGCCCTGCCTGGGTGCGCGCCCCTGTGTTCCGCCCCGCCATCAGACGCCGGAGCTGCCAATCACTGTCTTCACCACGCCGACCTGCACCTGCGTGCGCGAACGGCCTTCTTCACTGTGTGCGGATTCCACCCGGTAGTACTCGCAGTCATAAACGCCCACGCTGCTGCCGGAGGCGGCGTTCTGGGAGCGCGGGCAGGGCCGGTCCAGCGCCACCACGAACACGTCGACATCGACCGCGTTAGGGTCCCGCAGGTTGCGTAACGGGTGGGCGCCCGCGGCGATGCCCGCGAACGGGTCGAGGTTATTGACCCGCTGGTAGGGGTCATTGACCGTGTCGACCAGGCCCAGGGTCGCGTAGGCGCCGGCCTCCGCCGACTGGAAGGACTCCGCCATGTCCTGCATGTTGGTCGCCATCTTGAACGACCGGGAGCTGTTCGTGGCCGCGACCACGCTGATCAGCGTCACCACGAGCAGGAACAGCAGCGACACCACCAGGGCCACACCACCCTGCTTGCGCACGCTGGAAACAGCCTCAATCATGCTCCACCTCGCAGTCTCAGGCGCGGATTGCGCAACGTAATCTCACTCTGCACCAGGATCCTCCGCCGGTTGTCGTTGGCGGCTGCCACGGTCACGTCACCCAGCTGGTAGCTGCGGTCATCCACGTAGTCGATGTCGTCGGCCGTGCTCTGCACAAGCAGGAACGCACGCACCACCAGCACCTGAGACCAGTCGGTTACCGTCGCCTGGTTGGCGAAGACATCCGGCTCTCCGTCGAGATCATTGTCCTCGCCGAACAGGAAGTGCATATTCTCTACCCCCTCGACCAGGTCCTGGGTGGCGATCGTCATGGCGCCTGCCGTGGTATCCCACTGCAGAACCTTGCGCGCCAACGTGGGCACACCGCCGGTGTCGCGCACGTAGTAGATGGCCAGGCGATAGGGGTAGGCGATGCCGTTGGCATACACCTCGCCCTCGGCGACCGAGGGTGCCGTATCCGCGCCATCGAAGATAAGGCCCTGCTCCGCATTGACGATCACGTACGTGTCCGTAGCAGCCAGGCCCGCCGGGAAACTGATGGTCCCGTCCCGTGCCGCTGTCGGGTCGGCAGGATCGGCGTCGTAGCCCGGGTCGGGGGCCAGGTGCTTGATTACCAGTATGTCGGTGTTGGGGACCGCGTCGGTGATGCAGCCGAGCATGTTGGCACCGCCCGCCTGCACGCCGAAGAAGAAGTTGATGACGTCGTAGGCCTCGGCCCCGCCCGTGCAGTCCCCGGTCACCGCGCCGAGGTCCCCGTCCGGCAGGATGTTGCCAGGCCCGGCTGCGCCGAAGAATCCCACGTGGCGCAGGGATTCCTCCAGTACCGACAGGCTGAAGCGTGCGTTCTCGGCGAGGCTGGCGACCTGCTCGACCTCGGTGTAAGAACGCTTGGAGCCCAGGTAGACGCCGACGGCCCCGGTGATGAGGATAGTCCCCAGAAGTATGGCGACCATGAACTCGATGAGCGAGAAGCCCCGGGCGCTGCGTTGAAGGGCTGAACGGCTCATAGCTCCATCTCGTCCACGACATAGGTGCTGAGGATGACCTGGCGTCGGAAGCCGACGTCTGCTGCCGCGAAGTCATCGCCGCAGACGAAGCCCCCGCCCGTCGCGTCGGAAGTATCCTGCAGACCGCGCCACTGGATCACCACGTCGACGGTGCCGGTGCGCGCCTTGCCATTGGCCGTATCGGGTGTGAACACCACGCAGCCGCGCGGCTGGATCAGGCCGGCGCTGGTGCCGCCACCATCCGCGGCGGTCACGCCGGCGCCGTCGAGCGCCTGTTCCCAGGACCAGAGGTCGTGGGCCGCCATCTGGTTGGGGTCGCAGGCGGCGCTGATGCAGTTGGGCGTCGGCTGGTCGGCAATGCTGCCGCCACCCACGGCACTGGCGCCGATGTTGTAGCGCACCACCCCGCGCGGGTTGCCGCGGATCATCTCCAGCATCTGGTCGGCCAGGGTGACCGCACGACTGCGCTGCACGGCCTGGTGCTGGGCAGCCTTCGACATGGCCTGCAGGCTGACCACGCCCACGAGGCCGATACTGATGATGAAGAAAGCGATCAGCACCTCGAACAGGGTAAAGCCGCGGCTGCGCGGCAGTCGGTCACGGACAGCTGACATTGCCACCTCCCGCTGCTGCCGGCAGGTTCACGATGCCGTCGCCGTTGGTGTCCTCGAGACTCCTCGCCGACCCCGCGTTGCTGAGGAACAGGGCGCGGGCCTCGCCGGCGCCGCGTACATCGCAGACGGTGAAGGTGCCGTTGTTGTTGAGCGCCGTCCCCTGCGGGTCAAAGCGCAGGCGCCCGGAGGCGTCGGCGGCGGCGAGATTGATCGTGATATCGCGGACACCGGTGACCTCCGCCAGGAAAACCAGGTCATCGGGACCGCCGCCACCGGTGTCGAGGGTGCCGTCGCCGTCGAAATCCGTGAACGCAATGTACCCGTCCTCCCAGGTGCCGCTGCAGGAAGCGCCGTCATTACTGGAGCAGACCGTCACGAACACGCGCTGGGCCAGCGCCTCGGAGCGCGCGGTGCTCAGGGACCCGCGCAGGTCGTAGACCGCCGACACGAGCCGGTTGTTACGGATCAGGTTGGTGAAGGACGGCGCGCCGACCGAGAGCAGCACGGCCAGCACCACGAGGACCACCATCACCTCGATGAGGGTGAAGCCCCTGCGCCGGTGCGGCGGGTGACGATGGCGGATTGATGAGCACTTTTCCATGCCCTTAGCCTAGGTTAGTAGACCTGTCCAGCGCACGGGTCGCTGGACGAGCGGGCATTTTGGACGACGAACGGTCGTTTCCGGGCGGCGCGGCTACTCGACTTCCGCCAGTCGCAGTTCCCGGGGCATGCTGAAGGTCACGCTCTCGGGTCGGCCGTCCACCTCGGTCACGCAGTCCGCGCCTAGGTCGCGGAGGCGCTGGATGACCGCCTGCACCAGGACCTCGGGGGCGGAGGCACCGGCGGTGACACCGATATGCGCTTTGCCCTCGAGCCAGGCGGGGTCGATGTCGTCGGCGCCGTCGACCAGGTAGGCGGTCGCGCCCATGCGCTCGCCGAGCTCACGCAGGCGGTTGGAGTTGGAGCTGTTGGGGGAGCCGACCACGAGCAGCAGGTCGCAGCCCGCGGCGAGCTGCTTGACCGCGTCCTGGCGGTTCTGGGTCGCGTAGCAGATGTCGTCCTTGCGCGGGCCCTGGATCGCCGGGAAGCGCGTGCGCAGGGCGTCGATGACGCGCGCGGTATCGTCCATGGACAGGGTGGTCTGGGTCACGAAGGCCAGGCGCTCAGGGTCGCGAACGGCCAGGGTGGCTACCTGCGCCTCGTCCTCGACGAGATAAATGTCGCCGCCCTCGCTGCGGTCATACTGGCCCATGGTACCCTCGACCTCCGGGTGACCGGCGTGGCCGATGAGCACGCACTCGCGCCCCTCGGCGCTGTAACGCGACACCTCGAGGTGCACCTTGGTCACCAGCGGGCAGGTCGCGTCGAAGACCTTGAGGCCGCGCCCGTCCGCCTCCTTGCGCACCGCCTGGGAGACGCCGTGGGCACTGAAGATGACGATGGCATCGTCGGGGACCTCGGAGAGCTCCTCGACAAAGACCGCGCCGCGACTCCGCAGGTCGTCGACGACGAACTTGTTGTGCACGACTTCGTGGCGCACGTAGATCGGCGCGCCGAACACCTCGAGGGCCCGCTCGACGATGTCGATGGCCCGGTCCACGCCGGCACAGAAGCCACGCGGGTTCGCGAGCTGGATGTCCATCAATGCAACTCCGCCGGTTCCACCCGGTGTATCTGGACGTCGAACACCAGTGTACGCCCCGCCAGCGGGTGATTGAAGTCCACGGTCACCTCGGCGTCATCGAAAGCGACGATCACCCCGGGCAGCTCGCCGCCGGCGGCATCCGCGAAGGAACAGACCAGGCCCTGCTCGAGCTCGATGCCGTCCTCGAACTGGTCCCGGTCCACGCGCTGGACGTTCTGCGGGTTGTGCTGGCCGAAGGCGTCCTCCGGCGGCACGGTGAACTGCTCCCGCTCGCCGGGCAGCAGGCCGAAGAGACGCCGCTCGAAGCCCGGCAGCAGGCTGCCGTCGCCCACGGTGAAGCTCACCGGGTCGCGATCGAAGTTGGAATCGACCTCCTCGCCGTCATCCAGCCGGAGAGCGAAGTTGAGGTGAACGCAGGTGCCCTCACCCACCGGAAGCCTGTCGTCATAGGTCATGCCTGTGCTCCGTCGCCGCGCCCGCCGCGCAGGCTGTCGAAAATCAGCAGCCCCGCGCCGACGGTGATCGCCGAATCGGCGATGTTGAAGGTTGGAAAGTAATGCCCCGCATAGTGTAGCGAGATGAAGTCCACCACGTAGCCGTGCAGCAGCCGGTCGACCAGGTTGCCGAGGGCCCCGCCCAGCACCAGGGACAGCCCCAGGGCCAGCACGCGCTCGGCGCGGGACAGGCGCCACAGCCAGGCCGCAAGGGCCCCGCTCACGACCACCGCAAGGGCCGTGAAGAACCAGCGCTGCCAGCCGCCGGCGTCAGACAGGAAGCTGAAGGCCGCGCCGGTGTTGTGGTGCAGCGTCAGGTTGAAGAAGGGCAGCACCGGCACCGGCTGCGCATAGCCGAGCGCAGCGGTCGCCCAGGCTTTGCTGCCCTGGTCGAGGGCGATCACCAGAAGCGCGAGGCCGTAGCCGGCGATGGCCAGCCGTCGCTCAGGCAAAGCGACGCAGCTCCCCGGGGCCGTCGACGTTGCTCACGCAGCGGCCGCAAAGCGTCGGGTGGGCGGCAAAGCTGCCCACGTCCGCGCGCCGGTGCCAGCAGCGTTCACACTTCTCGTCGGCCGAGGCCTCGACCCGCACCCGGAGCCCCGGGAGCTCGGTCTCTGCCGCGTCCGTCGGCGCGTCGGCTAGCGGTGCAACGGCGGCGCCGGAGGTAATCAGCACGAATCGCAGCTCATCGCCGAGGGCGTCGAGGTCGGCCACCAGGGCCTCGTCGCCGTAGAGCGTCACCGTCGCATCCAGCGAGCCGCGGATAGCGCCGGCGGCGCGGCGCGCCTCCATCTCCCGGTTTACCGCGTCGCGCACGGCCTGTACCCGGGCCCAGTAGTCCCGGCCCATGGCTGCGTCGTCGGGCAGCGCCGGCAGCGCATCGGCCCATTCCACGAGAAAGACCGAGTCGGCGCGCTCGCCGGGCAGGTTCTCCCAGATCTCCTCGGCGGTGAAGCTGGTGATCGGTGCGATCCAGCGCGCGAGCGCATCGACGATGTGGTACATGGCAGTCTGCGCGGAGCGCCGCGCGGCGGAATCGGCCCGGGTCGTGTACTGCCGGTCCTTGATGATGTCGAGGTAGAAGCCGCCCATGTCCACCGCGCAGAAGTTATGCAGCTTGTGGTAGATGCTGTGGAACTGGTAGGCCTCGTAGGCCTCGATAATCTCCGCCTGCAGCCGGGCGGCGCGGTCCAGTGCCCAGCGGTCCAACGGCAGCAGCTCCCCCGCCGGCAGCGCGTGCGCCGCCGGGTCGAAGCCCGCCAGGTTGCCGAGCAGGAACCGCGCCGTGTTGCGGATGCGCCGGTAGGCGTCGGCGGTGCGCTTGAACACCTCGTCGCTCACGGTGAGCTCGCCGCGGTAGTCCGCGGCCGCCACCCACAGGCGCAGCACATCCGCGCCGAGCTCGTTCATGGCCTGCTTCGCGGGCAGGATGTTGCCCCGGGACTTGGACATCTTGTGGCCGTCGCCATCGACCGTGAACCCGTGCGTGAGCACCGTGCGGTAGGGCGCGGCCCCGTAGGCCCCCACGGCGGTGAGCAGCGACGACTGGAACCAACCGCGATGCTGGTCCGAGCCCTCGAGGTAGATGTCCGCCGGCCAGGCCAGCGCCTCGCGCCGGCGCAGGACACAGGCGTGGGTGACGCCGGAGTCGAACCACACGTCGAGCGTATCGGTCACCTTCTCGTAAGCGGCGGCCTCGTCGCCGAGCAGCTCTTCCGGGTCGAGCTCGAACCAGGCCTCGATGCCCTTCTCGGCTACGCGCCCGGCCACGGCCTCGATGAGGCGCGCTGTCTCCGGGTGCAGCTCGCCGCTCTCGCGGTGCACGAAGAGCGCGATGGGCACGCCCCAGGTGCGCTGCCGGGAAATGCACCAGTCCGGCCGGTCCTCGAGCATGCCGTCGATCCGGGCCCGGCCCCACTCGGGGACCCACTGCACGCCGGCGACCGCGGCCTTCGCGCCGTCGAGGAGCCCGTTCTGGCGCATGCTGATGAACCACTGCGGTGTCGCGCGGAAGATGATCGGCGTCTTGTGCCGCCAGCAGTGCGGGTAGCTGTGCCGGTAGGGCGCGTGGTGCAGCAGCGCGCCGCGCTCGGCCAGCAGCTCGACGATCGCGTCGTTGGCCTTGAACACGTGCTGGCCGGCAAAGTGCGGCGTGCCCTCGAGGTAGACGCCGTTGCCGCCCACCGGGTTGTAGACCTCCAGGCCGTAGCGCTGGCCCACGGTGAAGTCGTCGGCGCCGTGGGCCGGGGCCGTGTGCACGGCGCCGGTGCCGGCGTCCGTGGTCACGTGATCGCCGAGCACGATGATCACGTCCCGATCCAGGAAGGGGTGCCTGAGTTTCTGCCGGTCTAGCGCGGCGCCGCGGCAGCGGCCGAGGAGGGTCAGCTCGCCGAGGCCGAAGCGGGCAGCGCAGGCCTCGGCCAGCTCCGCCGCGACCAGCAGCTGCCGCTCCCCGGCGTCCAGGAGCACGTACTCGAGCTCCGGGTGCAGGCTCACCGCCATGCTCGCCGGCAGGGTCCAGGGCGTGGTCGTCCAGATGACGACGGCGATGTTGTCCGCGCCTTCCGCACCGCAGGCGGCGGCGATCGCGGCGCTGTCCACCGCCGCGTAGGCCACGTCGATGGCGGGCGAGGTCTTGTCCTCGTACTCCACCTCGGCCTCGGCCAGCGCCGAGCCACAGTCAAAGCACCAGTTGACCGGCTTGAGGCCCTTGAACACTACGCCCTGCTCG
>CAJWWA010000105.1 GCA_913048495.1 uncultured Halieaceae bacterium | reverse complement strand
CCGCTGCCGGCTGCGCAGAACAACGGCGCGATCTATCAGGCAGGTTTCGAGAACTATCTCTACGACGACCGCAAGGCCTACCGGGTCGGCGACATCATCACCATTACCCTCGCCGAGCGCACCCAGGCCAGCAAGAACGCCAGTTCCAGCATTTCCAAGGACAGCAGCGCCAACATCGGGCTTGGCTCGCTGTTCGGCGGAGCCGTCTCGATGGCCAATCCGTTGACCGGCAACTCGATGAGTCTGGGCGCCGAGTACGACGCGTCACGAGATACTTCCGGTTCCGGACAGGCCGGACAGAGCAACAGCCTGTCCGGTTCGATCACCGTGACCGTCTCCGAAGTGCTGCCCAACGGCATCCTCGCCGTGCGTGGCGAGAAGTGGATGACGCTCAATACCGGCGACGAACTGGTGCGCATTGCGGGTCAGGTTCGCGCAGACGATATCTCTACCGACAACACGGTCCCGTCTACCCGTATTGCCGATGCACGCATTACCTATTCGGGCACCGGCGCCTTTGCCGACGCCTTTGTCTTTGCCGGCGCCGTCGCCGGTGCCGATGACGTGGGGGTCATCATCGAGCGGGGAACGCAACCCTGATGCCGCGCATCTACCTCGGCATCGGCAGCAACATCGAGCGCGAGCGCCACGTCGCCATCGCCCTCGACGCGCTGGCCGCCCGCTTCGGTGAGCTCGATGTGTCCCCGGTCTACGAAGCGCCGGCCCTGGGCTTTGCCGGCGATCCCTTCCTCAACCTCGTGGTCGGTGTCGACGGCGACCTGCCGCTGCGCTCGCTGGCCGACGAGCTGCGCGCCCTCGAGCGGGCCCACGGGCGCCCGCCGAACGCGACCCGCAACAGCCCGCGGCGCCTGGATATCGATATCCTGACCTACGGCGACCGGGTGGGCACCGTGGAGGGGGTGGAACTGCCGCGGGGGGAGATTCTCACCAGCGCCTTCGTGCTGCGGCCGCTGGCGGCGCTCGCGCCCGGCGACCGGCACCCGGCCTGCGGCGAGACCTACGCGGCGCTCTGGGACCGCTTCGACCAGGCCGCGCAGCCGATCCGCGCCGTGCCCTTCGCCTGGCGCGGGCGGGAGCTGACGGTCCGCCCGGACGGCGCGTAGGCAGCGGCAGCGCTGTGCGGGCCCTTTAGTACCAGTTTTCCAGCCGAAGTCGCTTTACCCGACCGAACTCGCGGGTATTGCGGGTAACCAGGATAGCGCCATGCGCCAGCACTGTGCCGGCGATCAGCGTGTCGTGGGGGCCGATGGGTGCGCCGGCTCGCTCCAGCTCCGCGCGTAGCTCGGCGGCCGCCTGTGCTTCACGCTCGCCGAAAGGAAGCAGCCGGGTGACCGCGGTCAGCCGCGCAAGCTGCTCTGCTCGCTGTTGCGGCTGGCTGGACCTGGCAATACCCACGCGCAATTCGTAGAGCACCACGGCGGGGATGGCGACCTCCTGGGGTGCATGGGTGAGCAGCGCCTCGGCGACCCGGCCTTGCCCCTTGAAGAAGTAGATCAGGGTGTTGGTGTCCAGGGCCCACATCAGAGCGGTTCGCGCCGGGCGTCGCTACCGCTGCCGGCGCGGAGTTCCTCCGCGTCCGGGAAGTCGTCCCAGCTGCCCGGCAGCTCGCGCACGCCCTCCGGCCATTCGTCATCGAGCTTGTCGCGGATGGCCCGGGCGATCCACTTGCTCTTTGACAGATTCATCTGCCGCGCGCTGGCGGTCATGCGCTCTTCTGTTTCCCTGTCGAGATAGATTGTCACTTGTCCCATGGCGCGGCCCGGCGGTTCAACAAAGCAAGTCGAACAACAAGTATATGTGCAACTATATGTGGACGTACACCCGGGGGCGGCCCTTGCGCTGCGGCCGTGAAGAATGGTCAGTCTTTTTCAGCGCCTCTCCGGAGCGCGTCCAGGCGGCGCAGGCGCTCGGCCTCCATGGCCTCGCCGATGGCCTTGCCCTTGAGGCCCTCGGCGACAAAGGGAGCCGCGGAGACGTCCCGCACCTGTTCCCGGGCCTGGCGCAGGTAGTCTGCCGGGAAACCGTCGCCGGCCAGGGCGGCGGCGCCCTCGATGAATTCCTCGAAGCGGCCGTGGTCGCGCAGGGCGCCCGCTGCCTCCAGCAGCACCAGCAGTTCCTCGCTGCCGAGCGTTCTCGCCCGGGCGGCGCGCCCGGCCTGCGCGGCCAGCAGCAGGGCCAGTTCCCGATGCCGCCGGGGCACCTTCAGGCGTTCGCAGAGCAGGTCCAGCGCGGCGGGCTCCAGGCCGTGAGTGAGCGCGGCGAAGCGCAGGGCACTGTCGTCACTGGAGGCCGCCACGGCGGAAAGCTGCTCGAGGCTCGCGATGCCCCGGCCCAACAGCTCCGGGGCCAGCGCAGCCAGGGCGCCGCAGTCCGTTAGTACGGAAAAATAGACCGCCGGATCCGCCTCGCGCAGGGCTTTCTCCGTCTCCACCCAGACCCGCTCGGCCGGCAGGTGCGCGAGCTCGCCCTGGGCGACGATCTCGGCCATGAGCGCCAGCGTCTCCGGTGCGATGGTGAAGCCCAGGTGGGCATAGCGGGCGGCGAAGCGGGCTGTGCGCAGCACGCGCAGCGGGTCCTCCACGAAGGCCGGGGACACGTGGCGCAGTACCCGCGCCTCGAGGTCGCGCTCGCCGCCGTAGGGGTCGATGAGGCGGCCGTCCGGGTCGCGCGCCATGGCGTTGACGGTGAGGTCGCGGCGCTTCAGGTCCTCCTCGAGGGTCACGTCCGGGGCGGCGTGCACGTCGAAACCGGTATAGCCGTGGCCCTGCTTGCGTTCCGTGCGCGCAAGGGCGAACTCTTCCTTGCTGTCCGGGTGCAGGAAGACCGGGAAATCCTTGCCCACGGGGGTATAGCCCTGCTCGAGGAGATCCTGCGCGCGGGCACCGACGACGACCCAGTCCTTCTCCGAGAACGGGTAGCCGAGCAAGTCGTCGCGGACGGCACCACCAACCAGGTAGATTTCCATGGGCCCAGTGTAGACCGGGCCGTCAGCCGCCGCAGGGTTCGGCGAGCCGCTCGCCGTTGGCGAGGTTGAAGAAGGTCAGCTCGCCGCCCCAGACACAGCCCGTATCCAGGCCGATGAAGCGCGGATCGTCCGTGGCGCCGCCGAGGGCGGCCCAGTGGCCGAAGATCACGCGCTCACCGCTCGCGAGGCGGTGCGGGTGGCGGAACCAGGGGCGGAACGGCGCGTCTTCCCGGTCGTCTTCCGGCGGCCCCTTGTTGTCGAGGTCCAGGGTGCCGTCAGCGGCGCAGAAGCGCATGCGGGTGAAGGTGTTGGTGATCACGCGCAGCCGCGGCCAGCCGCTGAGGTCGTCCGCCCAGGTGGCCGGCTCGTTGCCGTACATGTGCTCGAAGAAGCGATCGCAGTCGGCGCCGGTGAGGGCCGCTTCCACTTCAAGCGCCCGCGCCTCGGCGGTGGCGCTGTCCCACTGCGGCGGGATGCCGGCATGGACGAAGAGGTCATCGCCCGCCCTGCGCAGGAGCGGCTGCTCCTGCAGCCAGTCCAGCAGCCGGTCGCTGTCGCGGGCGCGCAGGATGGGGCCGAGCGTGTCCGAGGGCGACAGCGTGCGCGCGCCGGTGCGGGCGGCCAGCAGGTGCAGGTCGTGGTTGCCGAGGACCAGGCGCAGGTTGTCACGGCGCTCGTGGAGGAAGCGCAGGGTCTGCAGGCAGGCCGGGCCGCGGTTGACGATATCGCCCACGGACCAGAGCAGGTCCCGGTCCGGCGAGAAATGCACCCGGGCAAGCAGGCGCTCCAGCGGTGGCAGGCAGCCCTGGATGTCGCCGACGGCGTAATCAGCCATGTGCGTCGGCCACGGCGGTCAGTTCAGGGCGGTCGGCGTGTGCAGCGTGAACGCCGGAATCGGTACCTCGAAGGCGGGCTGCGCCTCCGGATCGATGGCCGTCTCGCCGGCGAGCACCATGGTGTACTCCCCCTGCATGTAGCCCACAGGCGTGGGCAGGGTCGCCCCGCTGGTGTAGCGGAAATAGCGGCCGGGCTCGATCACCGGCTGCTCGCCGACCACGCCGGCGCCGCGCACCTCCTGCACCTCGCCGTTGCCGTCGGTGATCTGCCAGTGCCGCGACAGCAGCTGCACCGGCGCCTCGCCGAGGTTGCTGATGGAGATGGTGTAGGCAAAGGTGTACTGCGCCTCCTCCGGGTTCGAGTGGGAGGGAAGGTACGTGGTCTGCACCTCGATGCGGACCTGGTCCGGGTCGAAATCGCTCATTGCCTCACTACTTGTCGCCGTTCCCGCCGCCTCTCTCATCAGCCTTCCCGTCACCGTGCCCGGTGTCGTAAAGAGCGTTTGCCAGCCTGATGAAATCCGGGAGTTCGAGGGTTTCCGCGCGGGCGCCCGGGTCGATGCCCAGCGCCGCGAGGGTGTCCTCCGTTGTAAGGCCTTTGAAGTTGTTGCGCAAGGTCTTGCGGCGCTGGGCAAAGGCTGCCTGAACCGTGGCGCGGAGCGCCGCCCGGTCGCAGGCCGGCCAGGGAGACTCGCGCCAGGGCACGAGGCGCACCACGGCGGACTGGACCTTCGGCTGCGGCGTGAAGGCCTCCGGCGGCACGTCGAAGAGCGCCTCCACCTCGCAGAGGTACTGGGCCATTATGCCCAGGCGTCCCCACTGGCCGCTGCCGGGGCTCGCCGCCAGCCGCTCGACCACCTCGCGCTGGAGCATGAAATGCATGTCCTCGACGAGCTCCGCCTGGTCGAGTAGCCGGAAGATCAGCGGCGTGGAAATGTTGTAGGGCAGGTTGCCTACCACCCGCAGCCGCGGCGCCTCCGGCCCGTCTCTCAGGGCCGCGAAGTCGAACTTCAGGGCGTCGGCCTTGTGCAGGCGGAAGCGTGGGTAGATGCTGAACGCGGCGAGCAGCCCCGTGGCCAGGTCGCGGTCAAGCTCGATGGCGTCGAAGCGACAGCCGGTGCTCACGAGGGCCTCGGTGAGGGCGCCCCGCCCGGGGCCGATCTCGACGAGGTGGTCGCTCTCCCGCGGCGCGATGGCGCTCTCGATACGGTGGATGACCGTGGCGTCCTGGAGGAAATTCTGGCCGAAGCGCTTGCGCGCCGGCGGAGGGCTGGGGGTGCGTGGGGGCATGGGCCGTATGTTAGCGCGTGCCAAGTTGGTAACATAGCGCCCCTCGCGGGACAGACAGCCCACCCATGACCCTCAGGCACTACTTCACCCTCGTCGACACCATGGCGCGCATGTCGCTCAAGGCCGACGCTGCCCGCTTCTTTTTCGGGTACCTGTGGTGGATTCTCGAGCCGCTTCTCTACGTCGCCGTGTTCTACGTGGTCTTCGAGGTGATCCTCGGCAGCAAGCGCGCCGATTTCCTGGTGTTTCTCATGTGCGGCAAGCTCACCTTCATCTGGCTGTCCAAGTCCGTCAACCAGGCCTCGCGCAGCATCGTGGCGAGCAAGGGCCTGGTCGGCAAGATCGACGTGCCGAAGAGCCTCTTCCCCATGGCCACGATCCAGGAAGGGCTGTACAAGCAGGCATCGGTTTTCCTGCTGCTGTTCATCGTGCTCTGGTCCAAGGGCTACGCCGTGAGCGCCAGCTGGGCCTGGCTGCTGCCGGTGGTGCTCGTGAACTACCTGGTGATCGTGGGGCTCTCGCTTTTCGGCGCCTTCCTCGTCTGCGTGGCTTTCGATTTCAGCATGCTGATCTCGCTGGGCATGATCTTTCTATTATTCACCTCCGGCATCTTCTGGGATGTGCGAGACCTGCCAGACCCGGCCATGACCGAGGCGGTACTCGCGGCGAACCCCGTGGCCTTCCTCATCGATGCCTACCGGCAGGTGCTGATGGAGGGCGTCGCGCCGGATCCCGTCCACCTCGCGGTGATCGGCGCGGCTGCCGCGGCGCTGGTGGCGGCGGGGGTGCTGCTCCTTCGGCGCGCCAGCCGCTTCCTGGCCCTGAAGGCAATCACGGCATGAGCGAAGCGGCGGTGGAAGCCACCCGGGACGCGGCGCTGGTGCTCGAGCTGCAGGGTGTGTCGCACAGTTACCACGCGCGCCGCGCGAACTTCGAGCGCGGCCTGCACCGGGTGCTCGACGACGTCTCGCTGCGTATTCACCGCGGCGAGACGCTCGGTATCCTCGGCCGCAACGGTGCCGGCAAGACCACGCTGCTCAGGCTTCTCGCCGGGGTGCTCGCCCCCCGGGCCGGCACCGTGTGGCGGCGGCCGGGTGCGAGCTGCAGCCTGCTGACCCTCGGCCTCGGCTTCCAGCCTCACCTTTCGGGGCGCGACAACGCGCTGCTCTCCGCTATGCTGCAAGGCGCCACGCGGCGCCAGGCGCAGGCCTGCCTCGAGGAGATCCGCGAGTTCTCGGAGCTGGGCCCTTCCTTCGAGGAACCGGTGGCCACCTACTCGGCCGGCATGCGCTCCCGCCTCGGCTTCAGCACGGCGATCATGACGCGGGTGGATATCCTGCTCATCGACGAGATTCTCAGCGTCGGCGATGCCGCCTTCCGCAAGAAGGCCCGCAGCCTGATGGAAGACCGGCTGACCGGTGAACAGACGGTGGTGCTCGTATCGCACCAGGAGGACCAGGTAGCGTCGCTGTGTGATACTGCGGCATGGATCGACGCCGGGCGCATCCGGGCCCACGGCGCGGTGGACGACGTCCTCGCCGCCTACGGCGCGGCCTAGCGACCGCAGGGGGGAATGGTATGCAGCCACTGCGCAAACGCTGCCTGGTAACCGGCGGGGCAGGGTTTCTCGGTTCCCACCTCTGCGAGCGGCTCCTGGCGCGGGGAGACGACGTGCTCTGCGTCGACAACTTCTTCACCGGCGCCCGGGACAACGTCATTCACTTGCTCGACAACCCGCACTTCGAGCTCCTTCGTCACGACGTGACGTTCCCGCTCTACGTCGAGGTGGACGAGATCTACAACCTCGCCTGTCCGGCCTCCCCGGTGCACTACCAGTTCGACCCGGTGCAGACCACGAAGACCAGCGTGCACGGCGCCATCAATATGCTCGGCCTCGCCAAGCGGGTGCGGGCGAAGATCCTGCAGGCTTCCACCAGCGAGGTATACGGCGACCCGCAGGTACACCCGCAGGAGGAATCCTACTGGGGACACGTCAACCCCATCGGTGCCCGCTCCTGCTACGACGAGGGCAAGCGCTGCGCGGAGACCCTGTTCTTCGACTACTATCGGCAGCATGACCTGCGCATCAAGGTCGCCCGCATCTTCAATACCTACGGCCCGCGCATGCACCCGAACGACGGCCGCGTCGTGTCGAACTTCATCGTCCAGGCCCTGGCCGGCGAGCCGATTACCCTTTATGGCGATGGCGAGCAGACGCGCTCCTTCTGCTACGTGGACGACCTGGTCGACGGTCTCATCGCGCTCATGGACAGCCCGGATGCGGTAACCGGGCCGATCAACCTCGGCAATCCGCGGGAGTTTTCGATCCGCGAGCTCGCGGAGCAGGTGCTGGCGTTGACCGGCTCCTCGTCGAAGCTGGTGTTCCGGCCCCTGCCGGAAGATGACCCGCGGCAGCGGCAGCCGGACATTACGCGCGCCCGGGAGCAGCTCGGATGGGAGCCGACCACCGCGCTCAAGAACGGGCTCGAGAGGACCGTGGACTACTTTGCGTCGCTTGGCCGGGCGTCCTGAGCGAGCGCAGTGGCAGAGAGGATTAAACGGCTACGCAGGCGCTCCCGCAGTGTCGCCAAGTTGCTGGAACGTCGATCCCTCCCCTATCGTGTGGCGCTGACCCGCAGACTGCGCGAGCCCGGCGTACTGCCGGACTTCCTGATCATCGGCGCCATGAAATCGGGCACCTCGACGCTTTTCGCGATGCTCTGCCAGCATCCCGGTGTGCTGAGGCCGGTTACCAAGGAGCTTCAGTACTTCAGTAACCCCCGGAACTACAGGCGCGGCGAGCTGTGGTACCGAGGCTGCTTTCCGCCGCCATCGGTCGTCGAGGCTTCAGAGCGAGCCCTGGGCTATCGACCCCTGACCGGTGAAGCCACTCCCGCGATGTCACTGCCGGAGTATGCCGAGCGGGCGGCGAGGCTGCTGCCGGAGGCGCGCCTGGTGGTTACGCTGCGAAACCCCGTCGATCGCGCCTACTCCCACTATCAGCACATGGCCCTCGCAGCCATACCGGACAGGCGTGCCTTCGAGCATGCGCTGGAACAGGAAGTAGCGCTCCTTGAGCAGGGTTTGCAAGTCACGCATGACAGCCCGCGGAGTCTCCGCCGCCGGTTGCACAACTACGGCTATCTGAATCGCGGCCACTACGTGGAGCACCTCTCCAACTGGCTGCGTCATTACCCTCGCGAGCGCGTGCTGATCCTGAATTTCGACGCCTGGAAGAGCGATGCACGTGTCGCCGCCGCACGCGTCGCGGGCTTTCTCGGTCTACCGGCCCATGATTACGAGGCCATCCGAGCCAACGAGGGCGCCTATCGCAAACCCATGGCAGCCGCCACCCGCGATTGGCTGACGGAATACTATCGGCCGTATAACCGCCGCCTCTTCGAAATGCTCGGCGAGGACTGGGGCTGGCCGTGCTGAAGCAGGCTGCGCCCACGATCTCGGTGGTCGTGAACAACTACAATTACGCCGGCTTCCTTCCGGCGGCCCTGGATTCGGCACTCGCGCAGCTGGCAGCGGGCGATGAGCTGGTGGTCGTTGACGACGGTTCCACGGACGCCTCCTCGGCCGTCCTGGCCGATTATGAAGGCCGCCCTGGGGTACGGGTGATCCGGCAGGCGAACCAGGGGCAACTGCGGACCGTCCTGAATGGGCTCGCCGCAGCCCGCGGCGAACTCATGGCGCTGCTCGACAGCGACGACGAGTTCCTCCCCGGTTACCTGCAGCGCCTGCGCGAATGTGCGGCCGCGAACCCGGGGGTCAGCTTTTTCTTCGCCCGGGCCCGCCCCGAGGGACCGGACCCGGAAGCGGTGAGCTCGGTTGCCCGCAGCCTGGCGCGCATGCACTACGGCGAGGGGCCCCTGGGTGTGACCCGCTGCGCCGCGGTGCTTTTCGGCGAGGCCGGCTTTTTGGAGGAAACCGCCGTAATCGTTGTCGGGCACGAAACAGATCTCCATGCTCTCCTCCTTATCGGCGGTTTTCAAGTTGCAATGACGGGCAACGTCGCGCGTATCGTCCTTGGTCTTTTCGCCCAGTGGAAACATGGCACGTGACAGTTGATCCTGCCTCAGTGAAAACAGGAAATAGGTCTGATCCTTTCGTTCATCGCGGCCGCGTAGTAGATGATAGCGGCCGGTTTCGGAGTTTTGCTCCACGCGGGCAAAATGGCCGGTGGCGATCTTATCGGCACCGAGTTGATCGGCCCGCTCGATGAGTCGGCCGAACTTAAGATGCTCATTGCACATCACACAAGGGTTAGGCGTACGGCCAGCTTTGTATTCGTCGGCAAAATACTGGATGACGTGCTTCTGAAAATCCTCTGCCTCGTCGATGAGGTAATAGCGGATGCCGAGATTGTGGCAAACGGAACGAGCATCCATGACGGCCTGCGGGCCGCAGCATTTATCTTCGGCGCGGGAAACGCAGTCCTGCGGCCAGAGTTTGAGCGTAACGCCGACCACCTCATAACCCTGATCCAACAACAACGCTGCCGTGGCGGAGGAGTCCACTCCACCACTCATGCCGCACAGGACGCGCGTGTTCTGGGCAGTGGCGGTTTCCATTAATCGAGTGGCAACTCCTTCAACGTATCGAGAGCCTTGGGAGCGTCGTCCACCCGCAGCACCAGCAGGCCTTTGCGCGATTTGGGCGCGGTGGCGCAGTAGAGGTACTCGATGTTTACGCCAGCCTTGCCGAGGGCGCGCGCGAGTTCCGCCAGCGCGCCGGGTTTATTGGCGTTGTCGATAAGCAACACTTCATCCTCCACCACCATGCCGCCATTTTCCTCGAGCAACCAAATGGCCGATTGCGGATCATCCACGACCATGCGCACCACGCTGTGGTCCACGGTGTCGCTGGTGGTGAGGGCATGAATGTTGATGCCTTTTTCGGCGAAGGCTTCACACACGCGCGCGAGTGCGCCCGGGCGGTTATCCAGAAACACCGCCAGTTGTTTTGCAATTTTCATGACGTGCTGGTTTGGGGTTCAAACTAGCATGGAAAGGAGTATCCGGCCAATGCTCAAGCGCCGGCGAGCGCACTGCCCTGCGTGACCCCCGGGGCGGGCAGCAGGCTGCTGCCCATCAGGTACTGGTCGATGGCGCGGGCGGCGCCACGGCCTTCGTTGATAGCCCAGACGACGAGCGATTGACCGCGGCGACAGTCGCCGGCGACAAACAC
>CAJWWA010000104.1 GCA_913048495.1 uncultured Halieaceae bacterium | reverse complement strand
TCCCCGCAGTTGAGGATGTTGATCGCAACAGCTACGGCACCATCGCCTACGGCATCGCAATCACAACGCTGCTTCTGCTGTTCTGGCCAACCCGAGCCGATGCGGTGTCCGCCGGGGTTCTGGTGATGGCCCTGGGGGATGGTCTTGCAGGGTTGATCGGCCGCAACGTCGCGTCCCCGAAGTGGGTTCTGTTTGGTCAAACCAAATCAAGCGTCGGCACGATGACCATGGCCGTTGTCTCAGGCCTGGTGCTGATCGGCCTGGCGCGATGGTCGGGGGCGAACCTGTCCCTGCCAGCAGCCCTTGGCATGGTGGCCATGGCAACCGGTTTGGAGCAGCTCAGCTGGAGCGGTCTCGACAACCTCAGCGTTCCCCTCAGCGTGGGGGTGCTGTGGAGTCAACTGGTGGTTTGAACCAAGGCGTTGATGCTCAGGCGGTAACCGTCTGTTTGCGACTGGCCACGGCCGCGGCCAGATCCTCCAACAGGGTTTCGGTGGTCTCGAGGCTGATGCAGGCATCCGTGACGCTCTGGCCATAGGTGAGCTGCGTCAGGTCGGCGTTGAGCTTCTGGTTGCCTTCCACCAGATGGCTCTCGATCATCACGCCCATCACGTGATTGGAGCCCCCCCGCAACTGCTCGGCAACGCTGGCCAGCACCTCCGCCTGTCGGCGGAAGTCTTTGTTGCTGTTGGCATGGCTGCAATCCACCATCAGACGATCCTGCAAACCGGCTTTGCTCAACTCGGCTGCGGACTCCTGCACAGCTTCCAAGTGGTAATTGCTGCCCTGGCTGCCGCCGCGCAGCACGAGGTGGCCGTAGGGATTGCCCGTGGTGCTGACGATCGAGGCATGACCATCGCGATTGATGCCGAGGAAGTGATGCGGCTTGGCTGCCGCCTGCATGGCATTGATCGCGATGGTGGCGCTGCCGTTGGTGCTGTTCTTGTAGCCGATCGGCATCGACAGCCCTGAAGCCATTTCGCGGTGGGTCTGACTTTCCGTCGTCCTGGCGCCGATCGCGGTCCAGCTGATCAAATCAGCGATGTACTGCGGAACAACGGGATCGAGCAGTTCCGTTGCAGCAGGCATCCCCTCCCGGGCGAGATCCAACAGCAGTCCCCGGGCCCGGCGCAGGCCGGTGTTGATGTCGTAGGAGTCGTCGAGATGGGGGTCATTGATCAGTCCCTTCCAACCAACCGTGGTGCGCGGCTTCTCGAAATACACCCGCATCACCACCTCGAGCTGATCCTTCAAACGCCCGCGGATCGGAGCCAGGCGCTGGGCATACTCCCGGGCAGCCTTGACATCATGAACGGAGCAGGGGCTCACCACCACCAGCAGACGCTGATCACGGCCACTGAGGATCTCTTGAATGCGCCGGCGGGCTGACGCCACGGTTTCGAGTGCCGCCGCGTCCATGGGCAGCTCCTGATGCAACACAGCAGGGGCCACCAAGGGACGTGTCTCCACCACATGCAAATCGGAGGTGGTGGCCATGACTGGACGCGAGACTCCGACCAAGGCTACGCACCCCGCTCACTGGCAACAGACACGGTCCGGAAGAATGGTGGTCATCCCTGAACAGAGATCTCCATGCTGAGCGCTTACCGCGAGCTGGCCGCCGCCCGGGAAGCCCAGGGCGTTCCCGCTCTTCCGCTCAACGCCGAGCAGACCCAGGGACTGACCGAATTGCTGCAGAACCCTCCCGCCGGCGAGGAGGAGTTCCTGCTGCACCTGCTCAGCGAGCGGATCCCCCCGGGTGTGGATGAAGCGGCTTACGTGAAGGCCACCTGGCTCAGTGCCGTGGCTCAGGGAGACGCCAAGAGCCCCCTGGTGTCACCACTGGAGGCCACCCGTCTGTTGGGAACGATGGTGGGGGGATACAACGTCGCCGCTCTGATTGAGCTGCTGAAGCACTCCGACGCTGCGCTGGCTGGCTGTGCTGCTGAGGGACTCAGCCGAACGCTGCTCGTCTACGACGCCTTCAACGAAGTGATGGATCTGGCGGCGGACAACCGCTTTGCCAAGCAAGTTGTGGACAGCTGGGCCGCAGCCGAGTGGTTCACCGCCAAGCCCGAACTGGCCGAGAGCATCACCGTGACGGTGTTCAAGGTTGAAGGCGAAACCAACACGGACGATCTGTCGCCGGCCACCCACGCCACCACCCGGCCGGACATCCCCGTCCATGCCCTGGCGATGCTCGAGACCCGCGATCCAGAGGGCCTGAAGACCATCGCAAGCCTGAAAGAGAAAGGCCATCCCGTGGCCTACGTCGGTGATGTGGTGGGAACCGGCAGCTCCCGCAAGAGCGCCATCAATTCGGTGCTCTGGCACACCGGCAATGACATTCCCCATGTGCCCAACAAACGGGCAGGCGGCGTGATCCTTGGCGGCAAGATCGCCCCGATCTTTTTCAACACCGCTGAAGACTCCGGTGCCCTGCCGATCGAATGCGATGTCACCGACCTGAACACCGGTGATGTGATCACCATTCGCCCCCACGCCGGCACGATCGAACGGGACGGCAAGGTGGTGAGTCGGTTCGAGCTGAAGCCCACCACGATCAGCGACGAGGTGCGCGCCGGCGGTCGCATCCCCCTGATGATCGGTCGCGCCCTCACCGACAAGGTGCGCGCCAAGCTTGGCCTCACCCCTTCGGATCTGTTCATCCGCCCCTCAGCACCGGCGGACACCGGCAAGGGTTTCACCCTGGCCCAGAAGATGGTTGGCAAGGCCTGTGGCCTGCCCGAAGGCCAGGGCGTGCGCCCGGGCACCTACTGCGAGCCGAAGATGACCACCGTCGGCTCCCAGGACACCACCGGCCCGATGACCCGGGACGAGCTCAAGGACCTGGCCTGCCTCGGCTTCTCCGCCGACCTGACCATGCAGTCCTTCTGCCACACCGCGGCCTACCCGAAGCCCGTGGACATCGACACTCAGCACACCCTGCCGGACTTCATCATGACCCGCGGCGGCGTCAGCCTGCGCCCGGGCGATGGCATCATCCACTCCTGGCTCAACCGCATGCTGCTGCCGGACACGGTGGGCACCGGCGGCGACTCGCACACGCGCTTCCCGATCGGCATCTCCTTCCCGGCGGGTTCCGGCCTGGTGGCCTTCGCCGCCGCCACGGGCGTGATGCCGCTGGACATGCCGGAATCGGTGCTGGTGCGCTTCAAGGGCAAGATGCAGCCGGGCATCACCCTGCGCGACCTGGTGCACGCCATCCCCTACTACGCGATCCAGCAAGGCCTGCTCACGGTCGAGAAGAAGGGCAAGAAGAACATCTTCTCCGGCCGCATCCTCGAGATCGAGGGGCTGCCCGACCTGACCGTGGAGCAGGCCTTCGAGCTGTCTGACGCCTCGGCCGAGCGCTCCGCCGCCGGCTGCACGATCGCCCTCGGCGAAGACACCATCGCCGAGTACCTGCGCAGCAACGTGGTGCTGCTGCGCTCCATGATCGCCGAGGGTTACGGCGACCCGCGCACCCTCGCCCGCCGCGCCGAAAAGATGGAGGAATGGCTGGCCAACCCGAGCCTGATGAAGGCCGATGCCGACGCCGAGTACGCCGCGGTAATCGAGATCGACCTGGCCGAGGTGAAGGAGCCCATCGTCTGCGCCCCGAACGACCCGGACGACGCCCGCCTGCTCTCCGAGGTGGCCGGTGACAGCGTCGACGAGGTGTTCATCGGCAGCTGCATGACCAACATCGGCCACTTCCGCGCCGCCGGCAAGCTGCTGGATGCGCACAAGGGCAGCCTGGCCACGCGGCTGTGGATCTCACCGCCAACGCGCATGGACCAGCACCAGCTCATGGAAGAGGGCTACTACAACATCTTCGGCGCCGCCGGTGCGCGCACGGAAATGCCCGGCTGCTCCCTGTGCATGGGCAACCAGGCCCGGGTCGCGGCGAACTCCACGGTGCTGTCGACCAGTACCCGGAACTTCCCCAACCGCCTGGGCGACGGCGCCAACGTGTACCTGACCAGCGCCGAGCTCGCCGCGGTCGGCGCCGTGCTCGGCCGCCTGCCCACGCCGGCGGAGTACCTGGACTACGCGAAGGACCTCGACAGCATGGCGGCGGACATCTACCGCTACATGAACTTCGACCAGATCGTCGAGTTCCAGCAGAAGGCGGACGAGGGCAAGCGCATCGCCGCCGTGGAGATCACCGAGGTCGCCTGACCGCACGCAACCGGCGGCTACCGCGAGCGCGACCAGGGGATGCAGGCAATCATTAACCCGCTGCGCGGTTCGCTGCCGGCTCTGAAAAGCGAAGGTCACGTGACGCCGATCGATGGCTGAGTTCACCGCCCTCCTCCACGCCTCGCCCTTCTACGAGCTGGCCGCGCTGCTCACCCTGGCCGCCGCCGTCGCCTGCGTCGGCGGCCTGCTGCGCCAGCCGATCGTGGTCAGCTTCATCGCCGTGGGCATTCTCGCCGGGCCATCGGGGCTCGACCTGGTGCACTCCCACGAAAAGATCAACCTGCTGGCGGAGCTCGGCATCGCCGTGCTGCTGTTCCTGGTGGGGCTGAAGCTGGACCTGCAGCTGCTGAGATCCCTGGGCGCCGTGTCGCTCGCGACCGGCCTGGGGCAGGTCGCCTTCACCGCCGGCTTCGGCTTCCTCATCGCCCTGGGCCTCGGCATGACGGTGGTACCGGCGCTGTACGTGGCCGTCGCGCTGACCTTCTCGAGCACGATCATCATCGTCAAGCTGCTCTCGGACAAGCGCGAGCTGGACGCGCTGCACGGGCGTATCGCCGTCGGCTTCCTCATCGTGCAGGACGTGGTGGTGGTCTTCGCCATGCTGGCGCTGTCGTCCATGGGCGTGGGCTCTGCCGGCGAAGGCGACGCCGGCGCCGCTTTCATCGGCATACTGCTGAAGGCGCTCGTTATGGGCGCCGCGGTGCTGCTCTTCGCCCGCTACGCCGCCGGGCCGGTCACCCGGCTGGTGGCGCAGTCGCAGGAGCTGATGGTGACCTTCGCCATCGCCTGGGCCGTGCTGCTCGCCGCCCTCGGCAGCTACCTGGGCTTCAGCAAGGAGCTGGGCGGCCTGCTCGCCGGGGTCAGCCTCGCCTCCACGCCGGTGCGCGACGCCATGAGCGCGCGGCTGGCCACGCTGCGCGACTTCCTGCTGCTGTTCTTCTTCATCGGCCTCGGCAGCCAGCTGCAGCTGGGACTCCTCGGCGCGCAGCTGCTGCCGGCGCTGGTGCTGTCCGTGTTCGTGCTGGTGGGCAACCCGCTGATCGTCATGGTGATCCTCGGCCTCCTCGGCTACCGCAGCCGCACCGGCTTTCTGGCCGGGCTCACGGTGGCGCAGATCAGCGAGTTCTCGCTGATCTTCATGGCCATGGGCGTGACCCTCGGCCACGTGCGGCAGGCGGACCTGGGGCTGGTGACCCTGGTGGGGCTGGTGACCATCGCCCTGTCGGTGTACATGATCACCTACTCCCACAGCCTCTACCGCCGGCTGGAGCGCTGGCTGCGCCCCTTCGAGCGCAAGCACCCGTCGCGCGAGAGCGACGAGGCACCGGCAGCGGGCAGCGCCGCCGATACGCTGCTCATCGGCCTCGGCCGCTTCGGCGAGGCGATCTTCACCCGGCTGCGCGAGGGCGGGCGCAACGTCCTCGCGGTGGACTTCAACCCGGCGCTGGTGGAACGCGCCCACGGCAAGGGGTTGCCGGTACACTTCGGCGACGCCACGGATCCGGAGTTCCTCGCCCCCCTGCCGCTGGACCGGCTCGAATGGGTGATCGCCGCCCTGCCCCAGCACACCACCGGCCTGACGCACGAAGACCCGCGGCAGGTCCTGCTCGCAACGCTGAAGGCGCAGGGCTACCGCGGCAAGGTGGCGGTGTGCACCTACGACCCGACCGAGGCCGAGGCGCTGCGCGCCGCCGGCGCCACGGTGGTGTTCACCCCGCACGCGGATGCGGCGGCCTGCGCGGCGACTTTCGTCCTCGGGGAAGGCGCTCCCGGCCCGGCCGGCTGACGCACACAACACCAACGGCCTGCCGGTTGACCGGGGGACGCCGCCGCGTCATCTTTACGACCCCCGCCGAAAGAGCCAGCTTCGATGTCACGTTACTCACACTGTCCCGGCCGCCGCTCCCTGGCGGGTTGTCTCCTTGCGCTCGTCGCCAGCGGTTTCTCTCCCGCCCTGCCCGCCCAGGACCTCGCCTGCGACCCCGGCGCGGTGGCGCTGCAGGGCGCGGAGCTCCGCGTGAGCCCCGGCGGCCAGGATACCGGGAACCTGCAGTGCGCCCTGGACGAGGCGACGCGCCTCGGCGTGCAGAAGGTCAAGCTCGACCCTGGCACCTTCATCCTGGACGCAGTGGTCTCCGCGCGCGACTTCCAGGGCCAGGTGGAGGGAACCACCCGCACCTCGACGATCGTGGAAGCGCGGGGCCAGACGGCTTTCCGCTTCGAAGTGGGCGCACCGAGCGTCAAGTTCATGACGATCCGGCTCATCGGCTCCAGAGCGGCCAATGCCATCGAATTCACCTCCGACGCCAGCAATTGCAGCCGCCGCACCATCTTTGCCGAGGTGGACCGGGTCAACTTCGAGGCCACCCAGGGCACCTCGGCGCGGACCGCCGGCGTGATCGCCGTGGCGGCGGAAGGATGCGTCGGCAGCGACCAGCGCCTGCTCGGCAAGCTGACGGTGAACCGGTCGGACTTCGCGGAACTCTGGGACGGCGTGGCGACGGCCATGACCGGCGGCGCCGTGGTCACCGTGAGCTTCAACGAATTCGAGACACTCAACTTCTGCTACCTGGGGCGCGACTCGTCCCAGGACACCTCCATCATCGGCAACCGCTGCGAATTTGGCAGCCACGGCGCCGCCGTGGAGCAGAACTCGGCCTCCGCGCCGGCGTCCACCCGCATGCGGGTAGTGAACAACCGGTTCACCTACCGGGGTAGCCAGCCGCCGGGCTTCTCGGGCACACCGGTATGCATGGCCTGGGTCGGCAACCAGGTATCGACCGTGGTCGGCAGCGCTGAAGCGAACAGCTGCAGCACCGGCCCGAGCCGCTTCGAGATGGTGGGTGCCTTCGCCGCGGGAACGCAGCGGCTACGCCTGAGCGGGAATGCATTTGGCGGCGATTACGAGCGCGCCGTGTGGCTGACGCAGGCCGCGGACACGGTGCTGGACGCCAACCAGTTCTCGAACTCGTTTTCGACGGCGGATGTACTGGTGGACGTGAGCTGCGCACGGACGATTATCGGTCCACAGCAGGCGGCGCAGGTCCTCAACAACAGCAACAGCACCTATATCCTCAACTGAGCCGGCGCCGGCAGCGTTAGCAGGACTGTAGGAGCTTCGGCACGAGCAGTACCAGAATAATCAGCGTCAGCAGCACTGTTTTCAGCCGCAGCTTGCGGTCGATACTTCTGCACAGGGCGTCCAGTCGCACGTCGATGGTGTGCCGGTCCGTTTCCATACCTTCAGGCCAGCCAGGTCTGCAGCTGGGGCACTACGAGCACGAGCGTAATCATTCCGAGCATCCAGGTGTGGAGCCGATTGACGGTGTCCTGCCTGCCAAAGCGCTGCTCAAACCTCGAATCCAGGGCAGTGATGCTCTGCTCGATCTTTGATTCCAGGGCAGTAGTGCTCTGCTCGACCTTCGAATCCAAGGCAGTGATGCGCTGCTCGAGCTTCGACTCCAGAGCGGTGATGCGCTGCTCGAACTTTGAGTCCATGGAACCCAAACGCCGCTCGATCTTCGCATCCTGCTCGGCAAAGCGGGCGTTCAGCACCTCGGTGAAGTGATCCCGGGTCAGGAGATTGTCGGCGTAGAAACCGAAAGCCTCGGCCATGAGTTCTGCCTGTGCGTCGGCCTGCGGCTCCGGCACACCGGCCTCGCGGAGGCGGCGCGCGTAACGGAGCGTGTCAAAAGCCATTGTTGCCATCGTAGCCCACCATGCGGCCTGCGCAACCCATACGCATCGAAAGACCTGGGGAAAAGGGTGCTTCAGGCTCGGGATCGAAACAACATCAAATTCGGTCCACCGCGGGTAGACTGCTTTCATCTTTAAGCGTCCCGGATCCGTGCTACCACTGCGTGCTGGCCACGGAACGTTCGGCGGTCGCGGCAAGCCGGAAAGGTCTGCGCCGATGACGAATAACACACCGGCGAAATCACCATGGGCTACTGGGAATCCGGCACGGCTTGCCGATCTCTTACCGGGCTGGAACAGCTCGGCAGGTTTCCGTAAGCTAAAATAGGAATCAGCCCCAAAGGACAGCGATTTTGCGCTATCTTCTCCTGTCGTTCACCGCCCTCCTGGCTGTCGGCGCCGTCCCGGCCCATGCCCAGGGCCGCGCGCCCACCTGCGACGACCTGGCCTGGTCCGCCGCCGCGCTCGCGGCGAACCCGGATGTCGGCCTGCTCTGCCAGGGCGTTTACGTGAAGGGCGATACTTATTACGCCAAGGCGACGATCCGCATCACCCGGGTCGACGGCCAGCGCGTTACCTTCGTGCCCTACCGGCGCGATGGCAGCCTGGGCAGGGCGCGCAGCGTGAGCCTGAAACACGACTGGAAGGTCATGATCGACGGCAAGGCGCTGACAGCGAGCAACCTCGTGAAAGGCCAGGAGCTGACGGTATTCATTCCCCAGGACCGTTTCGCCATCAGCATCGGCGGCCCGGACGCCGGGGACCTGCTGCCGATCGAGTAGCCGAAGCGGCGCCCGGTCAAGCCCGGCGCCGCAGCCTCAACCGGCGCAGCCGGGCGCGCAGCTGTCGCAGGTCACCACCCGCGCCGGGGCGATAGAGCAGCGCCGTGAAATCCTCCGCCAGGGCATCCAGCTCCGACCCGGAACCGGGGAAGACGATGCGTGCGCGCGCCAGCGCCGACGCCGGGCTGTCCCCGGCGTGTACCGGCACCCCGCGGGCGCGCAGCCGCCCGCGCAGCCGCCCCCAGGCCCGGGCCACCGGGTCGCGCCGGGGACCCGCGCGCACCAGCAGCGACAGCGCCACGGCGGCGAGCACGACGCCGAAGGCCCCGAGCAGCACGGCGATGAAGCGCTTGGCGTCGATGCGGCCGAACCACTCCCCGAGCAGCTCCACCTGCTGCTCGGCGTCGAAGCCCACGACCCAGGACTGCCAGCGGTAGGTGAGCGCGTCGTAGCGCAGGCGCAGCGCGTTCACCCAGTCGATGCCGCGGTAGCGCAGCGGTGACAGCGGCGAGTCGGCGAGGAAGCTGCCCTCCCCCTGCACCGCCGTCTCCAGGCCGAACTCCACCCGCGCCGGCGAGACGGCCGCGGTCGGGTCGACGCGCACCCAGCCCCGCCCTTCCAGCCAGACCTCGTTCCAGGCGTGGGCGTCGAACTGGTGCACGATCACCGTGCCGTTCATCGGGTTGATCTCGCCGCCCTGGTATCCCGCGACCACGCGCGCGGGCACGCCGGCGGCGCGCATGAGCACGGCGAAGGCGTTGGCGTAGTGCTCGCAGAAGCCCGCGCGGGTGCCGAAGAGAAAGTCGTCCACCGGTTCCTCGCCGAGGAGCGGCGGCTGCAGCGTGTAGCGGAACGGTTGCTCGCGGAACAGCGCGAGCACCCGGTCGATGTAGGCGGCGTCGCTGTCCGCCGCGGCGTGCAGTTCTTCGGCCAGGGCCCGGCTGCGCGGGTTGCCTTCCTCGGGCAGGCGGGTCTCCACGCGCCGCCGCCAGGGATCGAGTTCCAGGCCGATCGCGGCGGCCGGCCAGCTGCGCACCGAGTAGCGCCGCTCGCTCTCGAGAATGCCGGGCGAGTAGAGCGTGTAATCCGCGAGCGCCATCACGCCGGCGTCCTGCGGCCGGGCGAAGCGCAGCGCGTACAGCCAGTTCTGCTGCGTCGGCTCGATGATCACGCTGTAGTCCAGCGGCTCGCCCTCTGTCTCCACCGGTGCCGGGCGCCGCTGCGACGGCGGCAGGTCGAAGAAGCGCAGGCTGCGCCAGGTGTCGTCCTCGAGCACGCTCATGACCAACCCGCGCAGCACCCCTAGTTACTTGGGTCGTTCGGTGCTCAGAGTTATCTGGTACAAGAACAAAAAAAAACCACAGTAAACGCACGTGCGTGCCCCACTTCCCCAACCAACCGACAGTCACCCGTGTGCACTACGGCCGTGCCGGCCGCAACCACCGCCTTCATCCAAGGGCCGCCACGTGCTTGTACGCCTCGATCTTCTGCGTCAGCTCTGGCGAGAGCGCGTTCTGCTTGAGCAAGTTTGTGTAGTGCGCGACGTTGAGAATCCCGATGGGCTTGAACGCGTCGGGCGAAACTCCCAACGACGCGACGTTCTTCTCCGTTTCCGTGAGCTCATCGAAGGTCAGCTCGGTCGCATCG
>CAJWWA010000103.1 GCA_913048495.1 uncultured Halieaceae bacterium | reverse complement strand
CGGCCCGCAGCCGGTCCTCGTCCAGCGGGGTAACCACCGAGCCGTCCGCCGCCATGCGCTCGCTGGCGCCGATGGTCAGTTCGAGCGGCGCGAGCAGCGGGCTCTTGATGTAGCTGACCCAGCCACCGAGGCCGCCGGGGCAGTAGGAGCGGGCGACCTGCAGCGTATCCTCGAAGCCCGCCGTGGTCACGAGGCCCACCCGGGCACCCTTGCCGGTCAGCACGGCGTTGGTCGCCACCGTGGTGCCGTGCATCACCAGCTTGATGTCGCCCGGCTCGATGCCGGACTCCTCGCACACCCGCGCCACACCGTTGAGCACGCCGATGGACGAATCCTCCGGCGTGGACGGCACCTTGGCGGTATGGGTCTCGCCGGTCTCCTCGTTCATGAGCAGGAAGTCGGTGAAGGTGCCGCCGACGTCAACGCCGAGTCTGTATGCCATTGCTATCTCCTCTCTATCGCGCGCCCGCCGGCCGGGCCCGCGCACCCCGGCCGTCAGGCCGCGTTCTTGCCCGGGTTCATGCCGGGGTTCTTGCTCAGCCAGTAGTAGGCACGGCCGCCCTGCGGCGTACCGATCAGTTCACTCACCGTCGCTACCGCTGCCAGCAGCGCGGGCATGTCCACGCCCGTGTCGAAGCCCATGGCCTCGCAGAGCATGACGACGTCTTCCGTTGCCACGTTGCCCTTGGCGCCCGGCGCGAAGGGGCAGCCGCCGAGACCGCCGACGGAACTGTCGAAGCGGCGGACGCCGCTCTCGACCGCCGCGTAGACGTTGGCCAGGCCCATGGCCCGCGTATCGTGAAAGTGACAGGCCAGGCGCTCCGCGCCGTGGTCGGCGACGAGGTCGTCCATGAGCGCGCGCACGGCGGCCGGGTTGGCGGCACCGATGGTGTCGGCAATCACGATCTCGTCCGCGCCGTAGCCGGCCAGTGCCTGGGCCTGGTCGCGCACCACGGACCTGGGCGTCGGACCTTCAAAGGGGCACTCCCAGGCCACCGCGAGGTAGGCCTGCACCCGGGCGCCCTCGTCCCGGCCGCGGCGGATCACCGCCTCGGCGACGGCCAGCGTTTCATCGAGGCCCATGTTGATGTTCTTGCGGTTCATGGTCTCCGTGGCGGAGACGACCACCGCGACCGTCTCGACCCCCGCGGCCCGGGCCAGTTCGTAGCCCTTCATGTTCGGAACGAGGGCGCTGAAGGCAACGCCGGGGGGCGGCGAGAGTCTCGCAATCAGCTCGCCGGTGCCGGCCATCTGCGGCACCGCCTTCGGCGACACGAAGCTGCCGACCTCGAAGTGGCGGATGCCGGTCGCGAGCAGTGCCCGCGCCATGGCCTCGCGCTCGTCGAGGCTCAGGTGCCTGGGCTGGCTTTGCAGGCCGTCCCGGAGGCCGACCTCGTTGATCACGATCTGCGGGTCACTCATGCAATCTTGCCCTCCTCGCGCAGCTGCGCGACCTGCTCGGCACTGTAGCCGAGAAGGCCGGTGAGCACGGTATCGGTGTGCTGGCCCAGGAGCGGCGCCGGGGAGAAGCTCTCCTCGTCGGTGCGCGAAAGCTTGATCGGGTTGCCCGGGCCGCGGGTCTTCGCACCGCTCGGGTGCTCGAGGTCCACCACCATGTTCCGCGACAGCACCTGCTCGTCGGAGAGGGCCTCGCCGAAGCGGTTGACCTTGGCACAGGGGATGCGCTTTTCCTGCAGCTGCTTCAGCCAGTAGTCAGAGGTATTGGTCGCGAGCAGCTCGTTGAGCTTGCCGTCGATGAAATCCTTGTCGGCGAGGCGGCCGGGCTGCGTCTTGTACTTCTCGTCGCGGAAGGGCTCGAAGTCCACGACCTCGAGCAGGTTGTCCCAGAAGCTGTCGAAGATCACCGCGATGATGATGTGGCCGTCCGAGGTGCGGTAGCTGTTGTAGGGCACGTGGACGAAGTGGCTGTTGCCGATCGGGGTCGGCTCCTGCCCCGACAGGAAATACATGGTCGCCATGTAGTTCAGCATGGAGATCTGGCAGTCGAGCATGGAGATGTCGACGTGCTGCCCTTCGCCGCTGCGCTCCCGCTCGTAGAGGGCGGACAGCACGCCCATCACCCCGAACATGCCGCCGCCGAGGTCGCCGATGGGAATGCCCGCGCGGGTCGGGTGCTCGGCGTCGGTACCCGTGATGGACATGCCGCCGCCGAGGGCCTGCACCACCTGGTCGAAGGCCGGGCGCTGGTAGTTGGGTCCCGCGGAACCGAAACCGCTGATGGAGCAGGTGATGATGCCGGGGTTGTACTCGCGCAGGTAGCGGTAGCTGATCTTCAGCTTGTCGGCGACGCCCGCACTGAAGTTCTCGATGACGACATCCGCCTCCTTCACGAGATCATAGAAGACCTTGAGGCCCTCCTCGCTCTTCAGGTCGACGGCGACGCTCTGCTTGTTGCGGTTGAGGGTGATGAAGTAGGCGCCCTGGCCCTCGAGGGAGTTGGCCGGGTCCGTGGCCAGCAGCTTGCGTGTTCCCTCCCCCTTGAGCGGCTCGACCTTGATCGTCTCGGCACCGAGGTCGGCGAGGATCATGGCACCGTAAGGACCGGACAGCATGTGGGTGAGGTCCAGTACGCGCACGCCGGCGAGAGGTTTGGCCATGATCTGCTCCCTGCTTTCTGATTGTAGGCCACGGGTACTGCACGATGCGTGCCACAGGCGGCTGACGCTGACCGCCCGGCGTCCGGGAGGGCGGAAAGGCCGGGTGCCCGCGGGGCGTGCGGCACGGGCCCCGGCGACGTTTCCGGTCCCTGACCGGATCCCTGGTCGGGCACCGCCAGGCCTGCAGCCATCCTGGCGGGGTACGATGCACCCGCCGCGAATTGTTTCAGTATGGCATATCCGAATTTCATTCTGAAAGTTTCGGCCTTGCGACCAGTTGCCCGGCTGGCGGGATGAAGCGAATTGTCCGCCGCAGGAAGCCTCCGGATACTGGCCCCATCGCCCGGGACGGCCCACGCCCGGCAGAACGAACAACAGGCGGACAACCAACATGCTCAGGAAAATGCTTCGCGCAGGCGCCCCCATCGCTGTCATCGGGCTGGGGCTCGGCGCCTTCACCCTGCTTCATGCGGCCAGGCCGGAGCCGGCCCGGGAAGACCCGGAACTGCGACCGACCACCGTGTACACGGCCACCGTCGACGCGGTGGACACGCAGCTCAAGGTCGAGACCCAGGGTGAGGTGCGGGCGCGCACGGCCCTGGAGGTCGTCGCCCAGGTCGGCGGGCGCATCACCGCCGTGTCCACCGAGTTCACCGAGGGCGGCCGCTTCGACGCCGGCGAGGTCCTGATCGAGCTCGAGGACACCGACTACCAGCTGGCCCTGCGCCAGGCCGAGGCCGCGCTGGCAGAGACCGAGCTCGCCGTCCAGCAGGCCCTGGCCGACGCGGACGTGGCCCGCAAGCAGCTCGCAGCCACGCCCAACCCCTCGGCCCTGGCGCTGAAGAAGCCACAGATCGCCCAGGCCCGTGCCCGCCAGGCCGCCGCCGAGGCGGGGCTCGAACGGGCGAGGCTGGATCTCGCGCGAACGCGCATCAGCCTGCCCTTCGCCGGCCGCGTGCAGGCCAAGGCCGTGGACGTGGGCCAGTACGTGAATGCGGGCACGCCCCTCGGCAGCGTTTTCGCCGTGGACACCGTGGAAGTCCGCCTGCCGCTCACGGACCGCCAGCTCGCCGCCCTCGACCTGCCGATCGGCTACCGCGCCGCCCCCGGCGAGGGTCGCCCGGTGGCGTTCAGCGCGGATATCGCCGGCCGGCTGCACAGCTGGCGCGGCCGCCTGGTGCGCCTCGACGCGGCCGTGGACCCGACCACCCGCCTGGTCTACGGCATGGCAGAGGTCGATGCCCCCTACGGCGAGGGGCGCTCCGCCGCCGGCATGCCGCTGGCCGTGGGGCTGTTCGTGAACGCGGAGATCGCCGGCCGGCCGCTAGAGAACGCCCTGCGTATCCCTGCCGCGGCGCTCCGCCCCGGCAACGCCGTGTACGTGGTGAACTCCCGCGACCGTCTCGAGATGCGCAGCGTGCGGGTCCTGCACCAGGGGCGCGAGCACGCCTTCATCGACGGCGGTCTGCGCGCCGGCGAGGCGGTCGTGACCTCCGCCCTCGACAACCCCATCGAGGGCATGGCTCTGCGCGGGGAACAGCGCCCGACCTTCGCTGCGGCGGGGGAGCACTGACATGCACCGCTTTATCGCCTGGTGGGTGGACAACCCCGTTGCCGCCAACCTGCTCATGCTCGGGATCGCCCTCGCGGGCTTTCTCGGTTTCCTCGCCATGGAGCGCGAGGCCTTCCCGCAGGTGAAACCGAACCGGGTGCAGGTGCAGGTCACCTGGCCCGGCGCGGCGCCGCAGGAGGTAGAGGAACAGGTGGTCGCCCGGATCGAGGACGCCCTCGACGATCTCGACAGCGTGAGCCGCATCTATGCCACGGCCACCGAGGGCCTGGCGGAGCTCGACGTGCGCACCTACCCGGGTGTCGACATCAACGCCTTCCTGGACGAGGTCAAGAATGCCGTGGACGGTATTCCCGCCCTGCCCCGGGATATCGAGAACCCGCGCATCCAGCGCATGCAGTTCCGCAACGAGATGATCCGCGTCGCGGTGCACGGGGACCGCTCCGAGCGGGAGCTGTCGCGCCTCGCCGAGGAACTGCGCCGGCAGGCCGCGGCCCTGCCCTACGTGTCGACCATCGACCTCTTCGGCACCCGCCGCGAGGAGGTCACCATCGCCCTCGCCGAGGACAGCCTGCGCCGCTACGGGCTCACCTTTGCCGAGGTCGCCGATGCGATCCGCGCCAGCTCCATCAATCTCTCCTCCGGCGAGGTACACACGGCGACCGGGGACGTGCAGCTGCGCGCGCGCAACCTCGCCGATACGGAAACGGACTTCGAGCGCATCGTCCTTCGGCAGACGCCCGATGGCGGCCTCGTCCGCGTCGGCGACGTGGCCACGGTCACGGACGGTTACGAGGACGAGGAGATCCTGGCGACGCTGAACGGCGAGCCCGCCGTGCTGCTGCAGATGCTGAGCGGCGACAACATGCAGGTCGTCAAGGCGAGCGAAGCGGTCAAGGCCTGGATCGAGGAGCTGCGCCCCACGCTGCCGCCCGGGGTGGACCTGACGCTGTGGTTCGACACCGCCGACCTGTATACCGCCCGCATGGAGCTCATCGGCAAGTCCGCCTACCTCGGCCTGGCGCTGGTCTTTCTCGTGCTTATTCTCAGCCTGCGACCGCGGGTCGCGCTGTGGGTTACCGCGGGAATCGGGGTCGCCTTCCTCGGCACCTTTGCGCTGCTGCCGGTCAACGACGTCTCCCTGAACGTCATCTCGACCTTCGCGTTCCTGCTCGTGCTCGGTATCGTGGTCGACGACGCGATCGTGGTGGGAGAGAGCATCCACCACCACGCGCATGCGCTCGGCGGCGGACGGGAGGCTGCGGTGGCCGGTGCCACCGCCGTGTCAAAACCCGTGATCTTCGCGGTGCTGACCACGGTGATCGCCTTCGCGCCCTGGCTCTTCGTCAGCGGTGAGACCGCGCAGGTCACGCGGCAGCTGTCCATCGTCATCACCGTGGCCCTGGCAATCTCGCTCATCGAGGCGTTCCTGATCCTGCCCTCGCACCTTCGCGACCTCTCGCACCGGGAGAAGCTGGGTCCCGTCGCCCGGCGCCAGCGCGCCGTCGAGCAGGGTATCGTCCGCTTCGCCGAGCGCGTGTACCGGCCCCTGCTCGAGCGGGCGCTCCGGCACCGCTACCTGACCGCCAGCGTTTTTGCCACGGCCTTCATCGTCAGCATCGGGCTGTTCAGCGCCGGCTGGGTCAAGTTTTACTTCATGCCGCAGGTGGAGGCGGAGCAGATCTACATCAACGTGGAACTGCCCCCGGGCACGCCCTACAGCCGCGCCCTGAAGATCCTCGACCAGCTGCAGGCGGCCGAGCGCGAGCTGATCAACGAGGTCGACGCGGCGGCACAGGCCTCCGGCGAGGGCAGCGGCAAGGTCATCGAGGGCTGGTACACGCGCTCGCGACGCGACAGCGTCATCGCCATCGTCAAGCTGGCGCCGCCGGAGGTGCGCGACCTCTCGGCCCGGGAGACGGCAGAGCGCTTCCGCGAGCTGGTCGGGGACATCCCCGATGCGGACGAGATCAGCGTCAACTACACGATTAACGATTCCGACGCGGATATCACCTACCTGCTCCGGCACCGGGACGGCGCCCAGCTGCAGGCCGCGGCCCTCGCCCTGCGCGAACAGCTGCACAGCTACCAGGGCGTCTTCGATGTCAGCGACAGCCAGCGCGGCAGCACGGACGAGATCCTGCTGCACATGAAGCCCGGCGCCGAGCGCTTCGGCCTGTCGCTGGCGGAGGTCTCCCGGCAGGTGCGCCAGGCCTATTACGGCGAGGAAGTGCAGCGGCTCCCGCGGAGCACCGGCGACGTCCGCGTCATGGTGCGTTACCCGCGCAGCGAGCGGGAGAGCCTCGCCAGCCTCGACGATTTCCGGGTCCGTACCGCCGACGGCCGCGAGGTGCCCCTGCTGTCCGTGGTCGACGTGGAGATCGGCGGCGGCGTGCAGCGCATCCAGCACCGGGACGGGGAGCGGGTGGTCACGATCAACGCCGACGTGGCCCAGGAAGCCACCAGCCGCATCGCCAGCGACATGAGCGACAACTTCCTGCCCGCCTTCGAGCAGCGCTTCCCCGGCCTCGTCGTCCTCAAGGGCGGCTCCCAGGAAGAGGAGCAGGAGTTCCTCGGCGAGATCACGACGCTGTACACGGTGGCGCTGTTCGCCATGTACGCGCTCATCGCCGTCGCCTTCCGCTCCTACTGGCTGCCGCTGCTGGTGATGACGGCCATTCCCTTCGGCTTCATGGGCGCCATCTACGGTCACCTGCTCTTCGGCACGCCCCTGGCGCTGTTCTCCTACTTCGGCATCGGTGCCGCCGCGGGGGTCGTGGTCAACGACAACCTGGTGCTCATCGACTACGTGGGCCGGCTGCGCCGCGAGGGCCTGTCGCCGGTGCGGGCGCTCCTCGACGCCGGGGTGAACCGCTTCAGGCCGATCCTCCTCACCACCGTGACCACCTTCGTCGGTCTGCTGCCGATCATGGCGGAACGCTCCACCAACGCGCAGTTCCTGAAGCCGGCGGTGCTCAGTCTCTCCTTCGGCGTGCTCTTCGCGCTGTTCGTGACGCTGCTGCTGGTCCCGGCGCTCTACCTCGTCGGAGAGGACTGCCGCGGGCTGCTCAGCCGGACGAGGGGCCGGCTGCGGCCCGGGCGGGCCGGGAGCGAGACCGGGCGGGAACTGCCGGCGAACTGAGCCGGGCCCGCAGCCGCGGGCCCGGCACCATTCACTGTGGCAGGAACATATCGGTCATCTTGTCGATGGACCAGGAGTCGGGCTTCTGGCTCGGCGGGTACTCGCGGAAGGTCATGAGGAACTGGGTCATCACCGCGCCGCCCCGGTACATCTGCGCGGCCTTGTCCACGTACCAGTCCCAGTAGGTATTGGAGTTGTGATCCGCGCGCTCGAAGGGGTCGCGGCGCAGGTGGAACAGCTTGGGCAGGCGCAGTGTCACGAAAGGCTCGGCCCACAGCGCCATGGTCTTCGCCCGGTTCTCGGCATACACCGCCTTCCAGTCGCCGAAGCGCACGGCCACCGGCGCACCGAGGTCGTTGAGATAAATGAACTCCTTGCGCGGCCCTTCCTCGACCTCGTCCGTGAGGTAGGGCAGGAAGTTGTAGCCGTCGAGATGCAGGCGGGCCTTCTTGCTGCCGACGGTCGTTCCCTGCAGCAGTTTAGTCTTCAGCTGCGGGTCACCGGCCGCCGCGACCAGCGTGGGCATCCAGTCGAGGTGCGACATGATTTCCGTGGACACCTGCCCCGGGGCGATCTTTCCGGGCCAGCGGACCATGGCCGGCACGCGGTAGGCCCCCTCCCAGTTCGAGTTCTTCTCGCTGCGGAAGGGCGTGATGCCGGCGTCGGGCCAGGTGTTGTAGTGCACACCGTTGTCCGTCGAGTAGAAGACGATGGTGTTCTCCGCCACGCCGAGGGCATCGAGCTGGTCGAGCAGCTCACCGACGAGTTCATCGTGGGCAACCATGACATCGTTGTAGAAGCCCTGGCCGGACTTGCCCTTGTGCTTGTCCGCCCGGTGCGTGCGGAAGTGCATGCCCGTGGTGTTAACCCAGGTGAAGAACGGCTTGTCGGCCTTGACCTGGCGGTCGATGAAGTCTTTCGCGGCGGTGACAAATTCCTCGTCCGCCGTCTCCATGCGCTTGCGGGTCAGGGGCCCCGTGTCCTCCACCCGGCCGTCCGCGTAGGAGCGGATGACCCCGCGCGGGCCGAACATCTCGCGGAAGCGGGGATCCTGCGGGTAGTCCTCGTCCTCCGGCTCCTCCTCCGCGTTCAGGTGGTAGAGGTTGCCGAAGAACTCGTCGAAGCCGTGCGCCGTGGGCAGGAACTCGTCGCGGTCCCCGAGGTGGTTCTTGCCGAACTGACCCGTGGCGTAGCCATGCTCCTTGAGCACCTCGGCAATCGTGATGTCCCGATCCTGGATGCCCAGGGCCGCACCCGGCATCCCCACCTTGGACAGCCCCGTGCGCAGCGGCGACTGCCCGGTGATGAAGCTGGAGCGTCCGGCGGTGCAGCTCTGGTCGCCGTAGTAGTCCAGGAAGCGCATGCCCTCGTCGGCGATGCGGTCGATGTTGGGCGTCTCGTAGCCCATGATGCCATCGCCGTAGGCGCTGATGTTGGTGATGCCGATGTCATCACCCCAGATCACGAGGATGTTCGGTTTTTCCGCGGCCTGTGCGGCGGTCGCCAGGGTGGCGACGAGCACGAGGCCCAGGCGCCGGAAGGTGTTTCTGATCATGGGTCTGTCCTTTTCCGGGTTTGTCCTTTTTATCTTTGCCGTCAGCAAGACGCCGCCATGCTCAGCGGCTCTTGCCGCTGGCGTCGAAGGCGGCCTGCTGCTCCGCCGTGGCGGGCACCTGGTAGCGGGCCTTCCACTCGTCGTAGGGCATACCGTAGATGCGCTCGCGCGCCTCGTCGTAGCTGAGCGTCACGCCCTGTTCCTCGGCCGCGGCCATGTACCACTTCGACAGGCAGTTGCGGCAGAAACCAGCGAGGTTCATGAGGTCGATGTTCTGTACGTCCTTGCGGCTGTCGAGGTGCTCGAGGAGCCGTCGCAGTACCGCGGCTTCGATCGCCGTGTCCGTTCCGCCGGCCTTCGCCGCGTCGTTTTGTGCTGCCATGGTCAATGATCTCCGCTGTAGGCGAGCTTTACGTTAGCGCCGCCGATGCGGTCCCGCAATGCCTGCAGGAGTTCCTCTGTCGGGTTGACCTGCCAGCGCTCGCCGAGGCGCACCGGGGCGCGAACCCCGCCCGAGCAGTAGACCAGGCGCACCGGGCAGGCGCCGGGCGCGGCGCCGAGGGCCCGGGCGAGGAAGTCGGTGAAGGCCTCGTCCACGGCTTCACCGGGCACCTCGATGGTCAGCTGCCGGGCCAGCCGCTGGCGCTCCTGCTCGAGGCTGTGCACGGCCTGCGCCCGCAGCACCAGGCCACCGCTGTAATCGTCTTGCGCCACGCGGCCCTCCGCGACAACGATCGCATCCTTCACCAGCACATCGCGACACTCGGTGTAGGACTCGGCGTAGACCGTCATCTCGATCCGCGCGCTGCGGTCATCGACGGTGGCAATGGCCATCGTGCCACGGGCGGTCTTCGTGGTGCGCAGGGCAATCACCAGCCCCGCGACGCGCTGGGTCGCGGTGCCGTCCGGGCGCAGGTCGGCGATGCGGCTCGGCGCCATGCGCCGCACCTCGCTCTCGTACTCGTCGATGGGATGACCCGTGACGTAGAGGCCGAGGGTTTCCTTCTCGCCGGCGAGGCGTTCCCGGTCCGACCAGGGACGCACGCGCCGGTGATCGGCATAGCAGTCGCCGGATGCGGCCGCGGCGGTGACCACGGCGTCGCCGAACAGGTCACCCATGCCCGCCTCGAGGTTGGCGGCATTCTGCTCCGCCGCACGCAGGGCGTCGTCGATGGCGCTCATGAGTACCCAGCGCTCGACGCCGAGACCGTCGAAGGCCCCGGCCCGCACCAGCATCTCCAGCGGCCCAGCTTTTTCTTGCCCCAGTATTTGGAAAATGGCGGTATGTTCTTAAACTCTGTCCATCCACAAATGCATTACTAATTACAGCACTCATTTGCTCGTGATCATGCCCTAACATCTTTGAAGCTACTGCAGCGGAAGCAATCTTTACAAGAACCACGTGATCTAAGCCTTCTTTATTGAAGCTATTTTCAATAGCTAATGCTCCCTGAATTTCGTGAGCTATGACCATGAAATTTAAAATATCTCTTAGGCTAAATGTTTTGTCTCTCTCTGTTTTCAGATAATCA